>JAHIRU010000082.1 GCA_018818465.1 Nanobdellota archaeon | reverse complement strand
ATTTGTCCGAATCGCCTCGCTGCGAGCATAAAGAACTGGATGCCTTCTAAATTTGTAGATGGATTCATTAAATTCCATAACGCCTTCTCTATAAATTTCAACACAGACTATTGCGATTTTAGTCAGACATTTGACCAATGCGATTCAAACAACATAATATGCAAAGGAAGACATAAGATGAGAGTTTGTGCTTTTTGCTATCTGTCTGAAGTTTATGAATGGTTGGGGAACAAAAACAAAGCTATCTCAGAACAGTTCTTGCAGGTGTTCTCGCTTGGGTATAAAAAAGCGAGATATAAATTTAAGGAAAGGGTTATAAGACAACCCATTACAGATACCAAGGTATGGAAAACTGATAATGGAATATGCGATGAATGTGGCGAATACACCGAAAACTTAAGAAACAGTAGAGGAGAATGGGTTTGTAGATCATGCAGATGGGATAACTGATTAGGTTTAAAGTTTTTCTCCCAGCTCCTTTTTTATTTTATTTAATTTTTTGCTATGATGCGTGAGCCTTCTGTATGATTCAATAACTTCCACAAAACCGATCAAAATCAATACCCAGCCTATTACATGAAAAATTAATTCTGTAAGAAAATTTAGAACTGCAATACCAACAGCGATAAACGCAAGGCCTGTTCTCATGAATGAAAGCGTTGTTCTTTCTTTGGATAGAATTGTCTGCTCTTCAGTTAGAATTATCTGTTTTTTACTTAAAGAAATGCCTCTTTTTGCTCTTTTCTTCTTCATTGAATAATTATTAGTCCATCTTCTTAATATAGAGTATGAAGTACTCAAAACTCGTAGAAGTTTATGAAGATCTGGAAAACACTTCATCTAAACTAAAAAAAACAGAAATAATAGCTGAGTTTCTAGAAAAAACAAACGTAGATGAATTAGCAAAAATTACATTGCTTGTACAAGGAAAAATATTCCCAGGATGGAGCGAGAAAGAAATAGGAATAGCTCTGCAAACGATGATGAAGGTAATTTCCAGTTCTCTCGGTATTGATGCTTCTAGAGTTGAGCAAGAATTCAAAAAAACAGGAGATCTTGGTCTTGTTGCCGAGAAGCTTATGGGAAAGAAAAAACAGACAACACTTTTCAAGAAAGATCTGAGTGCTGACAAGGTTTTTGAAAATCTGAAAAAGCTTGCTGATATTGAAGGCAAAGGAACACAAAACATAAAGATACAAATTGTATCTGAATTGGTTGCACATGCAAGCGCGAAAGAGGCAAAATATATTGTCAGAACAACTATCGGTGACATGAGAATAGGTGTAGCGGAAGGCATTGTCCGTGATGCTGTTGCAAAAGCGTTTTTGAAGGATGAAGATTGGAAAGAGGCTGTAAAAGCCGTGGAAAGAGCCTGGTTTGTAAGACCTGATTACGGTGAGGTTGCACAGATAGCTAAAGAATCCGGTCTTAAAGGACTTAGTGGGGTGAAACTAGAAATTGGCAAACCTTATCATGTTTTGCTGTCAGAAAAAGCTCCTTCGATGGAAAAGGCTTTAGACAGTTATGAAAAAATCGTAGTCGAAGTAAAGTATGATGGTGCACGTCTATGCATACATAAAAAAGATGAGAAGGTCTGGCTGTTTACTCGACGTTTAGAAAACGTTACAAAACAGTTTCCAGAAGTTGTTTCATGGGCAAAAACCAACATAAAATCAAATAATTGCATCATAGAAGCTGAAATGCTAGGGTTTGATGGCAAGACTAAGCAACCGTTGCCATTTCAATTCCTGTCACAGAGGATAAAGAGAAAATATGATATTGAGAAGATAGCCAAAGACATACCGGTTCAGATTAATATTTTTGACATAACATACCTTGATGGAAAGGTTCTGTTCAATGAAATTTTGGAGAAAAGGCTTGAACTGTTGAAAAACGTTGTAAAACCGATTGCAGGTAAATTCCAGTTAGTAAAGGGAATAAGAACAAAAGATATAGAAAAAGTGGAAGAATTCTACAAAAAGGCTCTTTCTGACAGCCAAGAAGGTGTTATGGTCAAAAATCTAGAAGCCATCTATCAACCAGGAAGGCGTGTCGCAGGGGGCTGGCTGAAAGTGAAACCAACCATGGAAAACCTGGACCTTGCGATTATAGGGGCGCAGTGGGGCACAGGGAAACGAACCGGATGGCTAGGAACGCTTATGCTCGGCTGCAGAGACGAGAAGAGCGGCAAGTTCATGAGCTGCGGAATGATAGGCACAGGTATAAAGGAGAAATCATCTGGTATTGAAGGAAACATAGATGTCACATTTAAACAGTTAACAAAATTATTAAAACCCAATATAGAGAGCGAGAGCGGTGTGAACCTGAAAATCAGGCCAAAAGTGGTGATAGAAGTCGCTTATGAAGAGATTCAGCGTTCTACTAACTACGAATCTGGTTTTGCTTTGAGATTTCCAAGAGTGATTAGACTTAGAACTTTAGATAAATCAGCTGAACAATGCGATACTCTTGAAAGGATAAGGAGATTATATAAGATGCAAAAAGGTGGAGTTTAAATATCATTTAATAATTCAACAAGATCATTTCTATTATTTTTTGTAAAAACATTACTCATATCTTTTTCATTTATTAGCAAAATATTATCTTTTTTAGCCTGTTCTTCTACTTCCTTAGTAAAATTAGAAGTAGATATTATAATTCCTTTGTTTATAATTTTTCCTGTTTTGGTTTCTTTATTTAGATAATCTCTAACAATTTCTTTATAACCCTTTAATCTACCATTACCTGTCAGAGAAATAACATATGTTTTAACTTCAACAAATGTATTATCAATTAGGAAATCTGGTCTTCTAAGCGTTCCTTTTATAAACGCTTTTCCTCTTATATCTATAGGATCTTTATCAATCAATTTTAGATATTCAAATGCTATTTTTTCAGCTATTTTACCTTTTTTACAAATCTCAACAGAGTCTTGTTTTTTCTGAGCTATTTCAAGATATTTTTCACCAAACATTTTTCTAAAAGTTGGAGCTAAAGTTGATATTTGAACTCCTAAATTGTTTGAAAGAGTAGTAAGAGAAATTTCTGTATTTTTATATTTTTCAAATGCTTCTCTATATTGCTTCTTTGTCACTTTCCTTTCATCTCTTCTTTTTCTCGCTATTATTTTATACTGATCTCCAAACAAAAATTTAAATCTAGCAATAAGAGAACTTTCTGCAATCCCAACATTATTTGCAATATTTGTTAATGAGATTGCTCTATTCTTATAAACTTCAAACATTTCTTTAATTTTTTTATCAGGTACCTTTTGTCTTTTAATCCTAGAATGTTCAATTTTATACTTTTTTGCTATTTTTTTATACTCATCTCCTATTAATTTTCTCATCCTAACTTTAAGGCTATCACTTTTCACACCAAGAACGTTAGCGATATCTACCATGGGAGTTCCATTTTTATATTTCTGAAAAGCATATTTTATCTGATTGTCGGTTAAAATTCTATTCCATCCAAATTTTTTAATAGATATTCTAGAATATTCTTCACCGAATAATTTTTGAAACCATTTAGAAACTGTACTATTATTAAGTCCCATTTCTTTAGCTATTTCACATGCTGTTAGTTTTGTATTATCTTTATATTCAAGAAAACTTTCTTTAATCTTGTTTATTTGATTCTGTGTTAAATGTGGTTTATTGCTCATAATTATATTTGATTTTAAACTTTATATTAGTTTTGTGATGATACGTTTAGATAAAAGCTCGCATAGAGCGTCTTTTCACTACACAAAGAGGTAAATAAGCTTATTTTTAATAATATGTCATTAAAAAGTAGTTAAAAAACCGAAACCTTTATAAATAGCTCTATTCTATATTGAATAGCTGAAAGGCAAAAACAGTAGCATTCGAGGTGATTGAATGAGAATAGTAAAACAGTTGAACGGTAAAACTTTAACAAAAACTAATAGAAGTTTCGCAAAAGGTTGGATAGCAGGTGTTGTAATACTTACTATTTTAGCTTATGGTGCATACTTCCTATTGTAATAGGGCATGCAGCTTTTGCTAAGGCAAAAAGAAGCTAAAATAATACTATTAAAACACTTTTAAGTAACAAAATTGATATATAAAGATATCAAATGGTGAAAATATGGTAGCAACAATTGAGGCACTCGATGCTTTAAAGAGCATCGGTTTGAACTTGTATGAGAGGAAGATTTTTGTAGCTTTGCTTGCAAAAGGCATTGCAACAGCTGCTGAAGTTTCTGAACTAGCAAAGGTGCCACGTTCACGTTCTTATGATGTACTAGAATCTCTTGCAGAAAAGGGATTTGTTATGGTTCAAACATCAAAACCAATTAAATATGTAGCATTGGCTCCAAAAGAGGCTTTGGATAGAACAAAAGAAATTATGGAAAAGAAACATGGTGAAACAGTTGAAAGGATAGACAAGCTTCAAAAATCACAGATAATTGAGGAGCTGGATAAAATATTCAACAAGGGTTTCGATCTCGTTCAGCCAACTGAAATGACAGGTACAATTAAAGGCAGACACTTGGTTGATAGACAGTTGAATTCTATTTTCAAGAAAGCTGAAAAGAGCATAAACATTGCTACCACAAAAAACGGTTTAAATGATTTGTATTCAAATCATTTCAGACTTTTGAAGAAAATGTCAAAGAATGGCGCAAAAATAAAGATAGCAGCCCCATTCAATGGCGACAAAATGGAAAAAGAATTCAGTTCAATAGCAGAATTGAAAAAAACATCAAGTCCTGGAAGAGTTTTCATTGTAGATAATAGTTATGTTCTAATGGGTCTAGCAGATGATGAAAAGACTCATGAAACACAAGATATAGCATTCTGGGCAAACTCAAAGCACGCAGTAGAGAACTTGGCAACACCGTTGTTTAACAAGTTCTGGACAAACGGAAAGAACTAATTTTGAAGGTAAATTAAAGTATTTATTAGTTACAAGTATACAGATTACTATTAATCGCAATGATGATAAAAGATCTTGAGATTATTGCAAACAAATTAATTCGATAATTCGATCTCACAATCGATTTATAATATATGCTAAGGAATTTCAGTTCAAATGAAAATTCCTTAGATTTTTTTCTATATTAATTTTCGGAGGTGAATGAAAATGGGTTTAGGTGATGGACCTACAGGAAGATTAAAAGTGACAGTTTTGGATTATAAAACAAATAAGCCATTAAAAGGCAAAGTTGTAATAATACAAAATCTGGGAGCGAAGAAACCAGTGGAAATGGTTTCGGATAATGATGGAGAATGTTTTGTTGATTTTGTTGCAGGCATCAAATGTTCAATCAGAATTAAAGATCATGAAAAAGTTAGTAAACCCGGTCGTAGAATCGAAATAGTTCCAATTGAAGTAACTATAAAAGAATATACTACCGTGAAACGAGAAATATTCTTTCACAGCGAATTAATGTAACTCCGTAAAGTTTTGACAGTGTTTATTATAAATTATCTAAGAGGCAGGCATTGTGCTTACCTTTTTTCTTACCATCTGTCACTTTTTAGGGATAGGAGAATTAACATTTATTCTGCTCTTTCATTTCGTATTTTTTCCAGGCTTTGTTGACGTGCTCTTGAATCTTTTTTATTTCATCTTTGTTTTTCATTAAGTGCTTGAATCTGCCTTGGGTCTT
>JAHIRU010000081.1 GCA_018818465.1 Nanobdellota archaeon | reverse complement strand
TCGAATCTTTCAATATAACTTTCAAAGAAAACGATAAGAAAATAATTCTTAAGAAGGTTTGAACTTTCATCCAACACCATTCTAGACGTCCATTTTTCCTGCTAAGATCCCTAGCTTCTTGTGGCTACCTCTCTTGTAATGGGTACGGGCAGAATAAGCGGGAGCTGTTGAGGCCCGCTCTAGAGGCTGAGAAGGAGTGGATTGGGAAGAAGTGAATATTTAAACGTTAATTCTATCCTATACTTATGGAAAATGAGAAGACTGATAAGGTGCAGCATAAATGTGCAATATGCAGTAAAGCTATTCATACTGATAGCAGTAGGTTTATTCTTGTGTGTGAAGAACACCTGCCTGAAAGGAAAAGGGCTGACATAGTTATAAGATCTGCTGAAAAGAAAGACGAAGAAATAATAGAAAAAATAGAAGAAAGTACAATCCTCGAGCATGAAGAGGATGTTGACGAGGAAGAATGGGAGAAGAAATGGGAAGGTTTAGATGTTAAGAAAATAGTGGCAGAAGTTGATAAAAGAGTTGTAGGTTTTGTTGAGTACTGTAAAACAGTCAATACGCATGAAGAAGTAGTCCTTATGGCAGTTGATTTTGCAGTTCTGCCTGATTTTCAGGCTGTGGGTGTAGGGAGCAGACTTTTTGAAGAATTGAAGAAAATTTGTAAAGAGATGAATCTGGATAAATTATATGTAAGCGTCACTTCCAATAATATACCAAGTATAATGTTTCACCTGAAACATGGAGCTAAAATTCATTCTGTAGAAAACATGAAGAAAGAGGAGCCAAAGAGATGGGGTATAAAGGGAAAACAGAGCATGTCTTTTGTTTATGATTTATAAGAGCCTGTCCTTCGGAAAAATGCCCCTTTCATAAGCTTTTTGACATAATGGATCAGGCATATTGAAATTTCCATAGTGAAGGAAAGCAGAAGCCCTGCAACCGCCAATGCAAGTATCTTTATGTTTGCATTGTTTGCAGACACCTTTCAAGTCAGCTGGCTTTATTTTTGTCAGCTTTGATATAATCTTTGATTTATTCCAGATATCTTCAAGTTTTTCGTTTTTTAGATTACCTATTTTAAGCTCTGTTATGTTTCTTAGACCTTCGCATGGATACACATTTCCATCAGGCATTATGCCCACTATGTGCGGGAAACTGCAATAACCATATATATTACCGTCTGAGATTCTCTTTTCTGGATAAAATGCTCTGGGAAAAACCGGCTTAAATTTCTCATTATTGTCCAATTTGAATATGTTTTCCAATGCAGAGACCTTTTCTGAAATATCTATATCCTGATTCTTTAATTTGCCTCTACCTGTTGTTAAAAGAGGTATAAGAGTAAAATTAGAATTTATAGAATCTGCAAATAGAAATATTTTT
The DNA here is from genome assembly GCA_018818465.1 of Nanobdellota archaeon. GTDB lineage: Archaea > Aenigmatarchaeota > Aenigmatarchaeia > QMZP01 > QMZP01 > JAHIRU01. The sequence goes on along the minus strand of JAHIRU010000081.1, from coordinate 1,505 downwards.
TCATATTCGTTTTTGTTGTCTTTAAGCATGACAGTTCCTATTGTAAATCTTTCGCCGAACATTTTGGATGCTGTGTTAATATTTTTAATAACCAAATCCAGAACATTCTTGCTTCTTATGACATTGTAAATTTCTGGATTCAGGGAATCAAGGCTTATCTGAAAGGATTTTATGTTTATTTTAGATAAAATTTTTATTCGTCCTTTGTTAAGTAGACTACCGTTTGTTATTAAATATATCTTCATTTTTTTGGATACATCTGAAAGAATTTCTTCTATATTATTAATTAATAGGGGTTCACCACCGCTTATTTGCAAATTAAAGCAACCCATATCAAAAAGTTGATCTGAAAAATCATCAATTTCTTCCTTTTTTAGCTCATACTTCTTTCTGCAGCTATTCATTGCATAGCAATGTTTGCAGTTTAAATTACATCTATCCGTGACTGATATCGATGCAGATAAGATAGGATTGTCCATAACCAATCGTTTATTTATAAATTTAAATTAGTTATTTTCATCATGAATGCCATAAAAACAAGGCAGGATAGCGATAAAACCGTAATATACAACAAATTGAAGAAAGAAGTTCTCTTTTTAGGGGATGATACTTCTCTTGAAAAGCCAGTATTTGCTATATGGGAGATAACATCAAAATGCAATCTTAACTGTGTACATTGCTCTTCTTCTGATCTGGAAGGTGAAATGACTAAAGAGGAATGCTTCAAGGTTATAGATAAGTTAGATGATTCTGGTATATTTTGGGTACAGCTTTCAGGTGGGGAGCCACTATTGAGGAACGATATATTCGAAATATTGTCTTATCTTAGAAAAAAAGGTATAGATACTGAGATTTACACTAACGGCACGCTTATAACAAAAGAAATTGCTAAAAAACTAAAGATATTGGATGTGGATAACATTAATATAAGTCTTGACGGGTTGAAACAAAGTCACGAAAGGATAAGAGGTCGAGAAACCTATGAAAAAACAGTTGAGGGTATAAAAAACTGTTTAGATGAAAATCTTGATGCGGTTCTTACAATCACGCTAATGAAAAGCTGTATAGGTGACTTGGAAAAACTTTTGGAATTCGCTATTCAGAAGGGAATGGATAAAGTAAAAATAATAGATTTAATGCCTGTTGGTAAAGGGGATGCCTTATATAAAAAAGAGATGCTGAATAAAAATGAAATGAAAAATGTTGTAAAAATTCTTAAGAAATATTCAGATCGACTTTTGATTATTCCAGAAGTCCCTTATCCTTTATTGCCTACCTCTCTTATAATGGGTACGGGCAGAATAAGCGGGAGCTGTTGAGGCCCGCAATTGGATGGAAAGAACGACAGGAGATTAAGGCTTCTGTTGAGAAGGGGAAGTTGGTTTAGGGGAAGGGGTAATCAAAGACTTACTTTTTCTTCAACTGAAGCTAAAATTACATTACTACCTCTGTCTTTCAAATCTATATAAATAGTATATAATCCGCTTCCGTATTCTTCTATATCG
>JAHIRU010000080.1 GCA_018818465.1 Nanobdellota archaeon | reverse complement strand
CCTGTTATGAATTGCATAGTTATCACATAATTTTATTATTTTTTGGATCGAACCTTTTCTAAAGGTTCGGCATAGAAGATAATTAGATTCTCTTTAAAAAAGTTTACTTCAATCTGAATGCTGTTTTGAGAACTTCTGGCTTTATGATGCCTTTTTCTGTTATAAGTCTGTAAATGTACTCTTCTGGCGTAATATCGAATGCAGGATTCATTATTTTAGCGCCTTTAAGTTTTTTTGGCTTTATAATTTCATCCGGATCCATTTCTTCAATTGTTTCAGCTTTTCCTAGAGTTGCGCTTGAATCAAATTTGAGTGTCTCTGCTACAGCATAGAAAGGAACTCTGAATTTCTTTGCAGCCATAGCGAGTGGAAGTGTACCGGCCTTGTTAACCAGGGATCCATCTGAGAGTATAGCTTGACTACCAACAATGACTTTGGTTGCTTTTTCCATAACAACTCCTATTGCAGAATTGTTGCAAAAAACAACATCTACACCAGCCTTAATTAGTTCTTTTGACATAATCAATCCCTTTTTACTGGGATTTGACTCTATAACTATAACAGAGAATTTCTTATCCTTTACGTTTTTAAGAATTTCTAGAACAGCGTCTGAATGATAATTAGTGATTATAACATCCCCTTTCTCTATATGTTCTGATCCTGTACGGATAAGTTTGTTAATATCCAGTTCTAGTTCTTTTAGATAATTACCTGTTAGAAGGTACGTATAACGTGGCATGTTATCTTCTCCATGTTGGTCAACTTCTTTTATTATGAAAGATAGAGCATTGTTTAGCATTGGCGTTGTTGGGCTTGCTGTAACAAGTGTTTTTTTGATAGACTCAAGTTCTAAAAGAAATTCTTTTTTATGCGAATATTTAATGTTTTTTGCTGCTTCGCCCAATGCTTTAATGCCAGCTTTAGCGATTTCTCTGGCTCCTTGTATTTTTTTTAAAGAAATAGCTTTTGCTGTTCTTTCAGGTTCTTTTCCTTTTAAGCTGGGTTTTTTTATCTTGCTTCTAATCCTTCGCCCTCTGCCTATCTTGACCATATATTAATTAATAAATTGATTATTTATAACCTTTTGTTCCTGGAAAGGCATAACAAGGGCCTGTATATCGGTACAGAAACATATTTTTTCAGATTTTTGAAATTAGATGGATTTATTTTATCTTCACCTGTAAACAATCCTAAAGCTGAATTTTTAGCTATTATTTTATTTATTTCAATATATTCTTTCTTTTTGATAGTTTCAGGATTCAAAACCATACCATAAGACCATTTTTCAAGTTGTTTTAGCCATTTTATGTTTTTCTTTCCAACAAAAATAGGAACAATTTCACAGCCTCGTTTCAAGGCAATGTATGCTAATGTTAAATCATCCTTGTTTTCTATCAACACAGCTACTTTGCCTTCAGCTCCTATAGGAAGTCCTCCAGGACCTTTAATAACTTCAGTGTAGACGTATGCTTTACTGTCGCGTATATCAACAGATATTTTTTTGTCAGGGTTTGATAAATTCACCCCGTTGCCCAATTTTTCAACTATTAGTGCACCCAGTTCTCTGTTCACCTCTTCTGATGTAAAATCATGTCTGCCCACACGATTGGTTTTCACAGCAAAGCTGTTGCCTTTTTTGATCTGTTTTTTTGCAACCGAAAGACCAAGCTTTAGCACATCTTTCATATTAGCTTCTGTAACAACACAGTGTGAGAATGAAACAATCCCGAAAACATTCTTTAAAACATCGCTCTTGTTAACGTTTTCAACAAAAAGCCTGCCATAAGCCAGCTTCACCTTAGCTTTGCTTCCTAGAGCGTTCTGTGTATTACGCTGTAAACGTTTTTCAAACCTTTTTCTAACTTTTTTAGATTTCAGGGCGAGTTCTCCATAACGTATGAGTATTAGTTCATTCATACTAAATCTTTTAAAAAAGAGTATATATAATATATAATATGAGAAAAACATTGTTTTTAATATCAGTTTTTGTAATTTCACTCTCGTTATCATTCTCTGCCCAGGCGTATGATTATTCATGCCTAGATTTTCCAATCACAATAACAGAGAGCGGCACGCACAATCTTAGAGTTGGTCCAACTTGTAACACAAACCCAAACAACGGTTTAATTCAAGATGTTGACAATACAGCTTTCATAGTGGTAGAAGCTGATTTTGTAACAATAGACTGCAATAACAGGCCAGTCAAAACAACAAGTTCTTATGATGATGAAACCCGAAGCACTGTTTTCATATACAATAAAGGCTATGACAACCTTGAGATAAAAAATTGTAACTTAGAGGGTTTTGGCAGGGCAATATATTATCCTCAGCAGGCTGATTATACTATGTCTGGTAGTATACACAACAACATTTTTAAAGAAAATGTAAGGGCTATAAGACTTGAAACAACAAATGATGTAGACATATACAACAACAGGTTTGAAGATAACTATCGCGGTGTGGTTGTCTGGCCTAAAGAGATAGGAAGCTTGCCAACACCTCACACAATAAGAAACAACGTTTTCAAAACAACCAAGCATGAAAACGATGCAGTTGATTTAACTTACTGCAAGCAGTGGTGCACTGCTGACCATGGCTATTCTGCATGGATAGACCAATCCAATGAGGTTGTATTGAAAGATAATATTATAGAGGACACATATACGGGATCCAACAGGATACAGGTTCTTATTCAAAATTCCGGCAACACAAAATTAGAAAACAACACAATAACAACACGATCATCCATTAAGAAAAGCATTCGTTTAAATAATGCACCTTCAACTGGAATAACAGATACAATATATGATTTTTTATATATATCAACAGGTGATTTAAGATCTTCGTATACTGTTACCTGGAATACTGTTTTTAGAATTCTAACAGCTGGTGTTCCTATAAAGAATGCAGAAGCTAATTTGAAATGCTGCATATCTACATCCCCAACAAATATGTGGGCTCTGCCAAAAAAATCAAACAGTGATGGGTTGATAGATGGTGGCGAACTGACAGCTGTGGAGGGAAATATAGAAATGACATCCAATTACAATCCTTACAGAATTAATGTAACAACTCCTATGAGTGCATATGGTCATTATGAAACCACATTTAATTTGCCTGAAAATATAGAAGACGGCATTGTTGAAATAAATCTAGAAGCTGGTACAGGTGATGACGATGATGCACCAACTGTAGCACTCAAATCTCCTGCAAACAATGAAAAGGCCGGCACAGACGCAGTTGATTTTGTTTGCGAAGCAAGCGATGATAACGGTTTGTCAATGGTTGCTCTTTTATGGAATGGAACAGTAGCAGATGTGGAATACCTCTCTGGTGACACCAAGACAGAGACAGTAAATTTTTCTGAAACAAACCTGGATCCTGGAACATATGTATGGAGCTGTAAAGCTTTCGATACGCTATACCAAAACACATTAGCAAGCAATAATTTCACTCTAAATGTTGGCATATTAACAGATGTAGATGTGGATGGTTTCTTTGCTGAAATAGATGACTGTAATGATACTAATTCAAAGATAAACCCGGATGAAGCAGAAAAGTGCAATGGCATAGATGATGATTGTGATGGTATAGTAGATTCATTCAGCAAAGAATGTGGCCCTGCAACAGATGAAGGCGCATGCGAATTTGGAACCAAGACATGCACCAATGATGTTTGGGGAGATTGCGAGAACGCGGTCTATTCAGGAGAAGAGATATGCGATGATTTGGATAATAATTGTGATGGAGAGGTAGATGAAGGTAGTATATGCTGTTCTCCTATAGGTATAACAGCGCTTTGCGGTGTTGATTCTTTGAAAGACGGTGTTGGCATATGTCATTCTGGTACAAAAAGATGCACTGAAAACGGCTGGACAGAATGTACCGGCTCTGTGGGACCAATGCTAGAGGTTCCAAACAACGGTCTTGATGACGACTGCGACGGACAGACAGATGAAGGATCTGCTGTTGTAAGCTGTTTTGATGGAATAAAGAATGGAAATGAAGAAAGTGTTGATTGTGGCGGTTCTTGCCTTAAAGGATGTGGTGCAGGTTTCTTCGAAATAGATCTAATGCTTGTGGCGGTTGTGGTTGTTATAATAATTATAGCTGTTTTAGTGTATTTTGTTCTCAGGTCAAAAAAAGATGAAGAAGAAGTATCATGGAGCGATCTCAAGGACAGATGGAGCTAAAAATCAATAGAATACTTTTTTAAGATTAGATAACTATAATATATAATATGTATTATAATTGTAGGAAAACCTTAATTCTGCTATCAGTATTTTTAATATTCACGTTTTTATTCTCAATTAACACAGAAGCAGCTACAGGATGCCCTACAGGAAAGATAATAGCAACGCAAAGCATCACATTTAATGGAGGATCATGCTCAATAACTCCTGACAATTCAGGTACAATTGTTATCGGTGCAAACGGCATAACAATAGATTGTAATGGCATGGTTGCGACATCAAAAACTAAAGGTGTGGGTCTCTTCTTTGTTAACAATGGTTATGATAACGTTGTTCTAAAAAATTGCCAGATTAATGATTTCAATGTTGGTGTAGCTCTTCATCCCTTAGCTGGTGAAAACATAATAGGTGGTCTGATAATAGGTGGTGGTTTCAGCAACAACAAATACGCACTAGCTCTTGGTGCAACAAACAATGTAGAGGTTAATGGCAACACATTTTTCAACAATCTGGTAGACATCTACGTAAACGGCTGGTATGAACCAAGAAATTCAGCAGGATCACATGATAACAAATTCTATGGAAACGCTATCTGGAAAGATCCTGGTTTCGAATTTTTATGCGGAACTGGCAGCGTAATGATATCACATTCTAACAACAACCAGTTTATAGGAAATTCGATATATAACAGGGGTGGCTGTGTAACTCGCACAGCAGGAGACAATTTTGATCCTAATGAGAAATACACTGACATTTCACTTAACGATGCTCAAGACACCTTGTTAGAAGATAATGAGTTGGCTAGCCCACAGAACCATGGCTGGGTGAACCTATTTTTAAGAAAAGCTCCTAAAACAAAACTTTTAGACACGGTGTGTACAAATAGTGATGGTAAAACCGATCAAGTTTGTTCAGCGGATAGGATAAGATTTGCTTCTGGTGATATCGGCTCAGATTATACAATGAGTTGGAAGACCCAGTTCCATATATACGGTACTGCACTTGGCGGCGGTAATCAAAACATTCGGGCTGCTGTCAAACTCTATGAATGGAAAAACGGACAGAAAATAAGCACAGTCGTAGATGATACCAGTAATGGTAACGGTTTAACAAGTGTGCATGAAGTTAGAACCAGAGTTGCTAGTAACAATAATGAATATAATGTTAATGAATACTATCACACAATTGATGTTGTTCCAGATGTAGTATATGATCATGACTCTCTTACAGATTCTGAGGTATCAGTAGCAAACGAAAATCAGCCAATAGGTATTGCTCTATATCCAAAGGATGGCGGATGCCCTGGTTTTGGTGACAAGCATGTCATAACATCACCAAGAACAATAAAATTAAGAGATGATCAATCATCGATTAATCCCGGTCAATCAGTGCCTGTCACATGCGAATTCGAGCCGCGTGATGATGGCTGGCTGGTAATAGACATACCCAAAACCCATCCAGATTACGGCAATCCTGTTGTAATAGACTGCCAGGGGTTCAAGGCTGTATCATCTGTTATGGAAGAAGGCTATTTCATAATCAATTACGGATACAGCAATGTTGAGATAAAAAATTGTGAAATGAAGAAGTTTGGAAGGGCAATATCATATTACGGCAGTGAAGACGAATACATTGATGATGGCAACAGCAATGACTTTGACATACACAACAACATATTCAGAAACAACCTTGTGGCTCTGAATCTTCAAAAAACGAAAAACGTAACGGTTTACGACAATGCCTTTAATGACAACTACAAAAGCATAGTTGTATGGTCAAAGAGAACAAACCAGGACGAGCAGCACAATAACATAATAAAAAACAATTGGATTAAAGATACAGTTGGCTTGAGCGGAAGACATCTTGGTAACTTAGATGCTAGTTATTCTATTATAATAGACCAGAGCAATGGTGCTGAAATCACTGATAATACAATAATTGATGATTATGTAAACACGAAAGTAGACCACAGAATTCTTGTATATCTTCACGCATCTTCTAACACAAAAATTTACAATAACTTAATGCAAACTCCGGAAGAAGCAACAACTGTAGGCATTTTATTATGGGGTATTGGTTGGTCAGGACACGGAGATGTGCCTGGTGCAGACATTCTGAATACAGAATTTGGCGGTATTGACAAGCTGGATTTTGGTGAAGGTGCTACCACTACACACGGCTGGTATAAGGTTAGATGGGATGCAGGATTTGCAGTTGTTGATGGAGAGGATGCTGTTCCAAACGCTGTAATAGATATTAAAACTGTGAGAAGGGGAAACAGTATTTTTAATAACGCATTTTTCGGTACGCTCGGCATAAACAAGCCAGTAACAAACGCAGAAGGCAAGGCAAGTGTTAGAGTAGAAGAAAGACGCGGATACATGAATGTAGGAGCAGGCTCTTGCCCTGTGGGCAGTGTTTGCTGTCCTTTAAGTGTCTTATGCCATCATAAAGATGTCTGGACACCTTATGTAGCATTTGTTAATAATGAAGAAATCAGAGACGATGTAGAGGTATCTTCAAGAGGTCAGACAATAATTCTTAATTTAGGAGATGTACCAACAGGGGAAATATGTGGTAATGGTTTCTGTGGACCAGGTGAGACAGCTGTTAACTGTCCAGCTGATTGTGAACCAGGTACAGATCCTTATTGCGGTGATGGTAAAATAAATCCAGGAGAGATGTGTGATGGACCCGTATCTTTATGTAATATTAACCAAATTTGTAATGATCTTTGCCAGTGCGAAGCAGAGCCGACAGGACCATACTGCGGTGATGGCACTTGTGATCCAAATGAAAATGCAGACAACTGCATGGCAGACTGTGGCATAGGGCCAACTGGCTGCAACAACAACGGCATCTGCGAAGACACTGAAGCAAGCAGTTGTCAAGATTGCATAGCAGTGGATGTAACTCTTACTTGTAATGATCTTCAAACCCAGCTTGTCATAACCAGACCAGGTGTTTATACTTTCAATCAACCGACACCATGTACAACATATGATGGAACTTTAATAAAAGTGCTGGCGGATGATGTTACAATAAATTGT
>JAHIRU010000079.1 GCA_018818465.1 Nanobdellota archaeon | reverse complement strand
GGCATTTCAGGAAGAAGCATTCTTCCAATAGGCGTAGGATATATCAGTGATCTCAGAAAAGCCCTTAATGAAAGGGGTTACAACAAACCAATAATAGCTTGCGGCGGCATATCTACAGCTGACCATGTAAGAAACTACAAGTCGGTTGGTGCGGATTTTTTCGGTGTTGGCAGCGCCCTTGCAGGAATGAATACTGAAGAAATTGAAAAATATTTTTCATATCTTATGCGTGATTATCAAAAAGGCACGAACCGCGCAATGAAGCGTGTGAAAGCAGATGTTGGGATGTCTTATATTTCCTGCCATGTCGCGCAGAGAGGAGACCTGGCAGACGACCTTTTCATACTTGAGTTTGAGGAGGACATTCAAGTGAAGCCGGGGCAGTTTATTTTTGCCTGGCTGCCTGAAAAAGGGGAAAAGCCGTTTTCTGTACTGGATGATGAACCATTGACCTTGCTGATAGGCAAACGGGGATACTTCACTGAAACACTTTCCAAGCTGGAGCCAGGAGATAATTTATACATAAGGGGACCCTACGGCAGGCCATTGAATGTACATGGTAATGTCTTGAGAAGGGGACTATTTGGCAGACAACTGAAAGTACCTGGTGATATCTTGATGGTAGGAGGAGGCACAGGCATTGCTGCTTTGTATCTTCCTATGAAGAATAAGCATGAAGGCACGACAACAGCCTTGCTGGGAGCGAAAAGTAAAAAGCACTTACCGTTGTGGTATTTCGATCATAAGGATGTTAATCTTGAAGTGGCAACAGAAGACGGTTCTTATGGACACAAGGGACTTGTAACTGACCTTCTTGAAAAAGCTCTTGAATCAGGAAAATTTGATTATTGTGTTAACTGCGGCTCCGAGGCAATGACAAACGCCGTGCTTGAAATAGAACTAAGATACCTAAAACCAGAAGAGATCTTTTCTTCAATCGATTACCCAACGCATTGTGGTGTTGGTTTATGCGGCAGCTGCGCAACAAAAAGTGGCTACAGAAGCTGTGTTGACGGGCCGTTTATGAACAAATAATCTTCTATCCCTTCTAATTGACAGATTAAACAAAAAAGCCAGGCTTGTGCCCAGCTTGATGTTTTCGATTGATGTTTTGGTGGTTATGCTAACCTAGCAGTTTGAATTTCTTCAAACGTATCATCCGCAGCTTTAACAGGATTTTTGGCATCGGTAATAGGTCGTCCGATAACCAGATAATTGGCTCCTAACTTGATCGCTTCAGCGGGAGTCATTACCATTTTCTGATCATCAGAAGCATCCTGGAACCATTTGGGCCGAATACCTGGAACCACTTTTATCAGATCCTTAAGATGATCATACTCGCTGAGCATCTCAAGTTCATGGGCACTACAAACTATGCCATGAACCCCCGCTTCTGATGCCCAACCAGCAAATTTGGTAACTATAGCGTCTCTTTCGTCGCCGTAGATACCGACACACTGCTCATCATTTAAATTAGTGAGAACAGTTACAGCAAGTATCTTTGTATCGGTTCCTTCGACTCCTTCAAGAGCAGCTTTCATCATCGGTATTCCACCAGATGCATGAACTGTGATGAAACCTGGTTTTCGTGCAGAAATAACTCTTGCACGATTTCTCACAGTCTTCTCGATATCAAGAAGTTTAGGATCGGCAAACACCAAACCGAATTCACTAAAACTTTTGATGATTGATGGATCATTATCGAGTGCGTCATTCAGCTTGAATCCACCAACATGACCAGCAAGCTCATTTCTCAATTCCATGATGCGCTCACCAGCCATACCATCCATTGCAACAAAAATCGGATTGAAATCTTCTTTCATTTTTCACCTCTTCTCAGATAATAATTGTGATTACTGATTGTTCATCGCCAGCGTAAGTCTTTCCCATTCTTTCTTCGCGTCCCAAACTATGTTACCTTTTTGCATATCCTCGGCGACTTCAGGATCTTCCTGTTTGTACTGCGAAGTGGGTATATCCATGAGTGATATGACAGGAATACCGTTCCATTCGGTCTGTCCGGACCTGTTAAGTTCGCATGCTATTGCAACAACGTTGGCGCCAAACATTTGAACAATTTCAAATATTTGTTCTGTTGTTGAAAAGTTGTTGCAGACGTCCTCAACAATTGTCACGAAAGAGTTTGAAGTTAATTCATGTCGCTTCATGATAAGAATGGTTTTATCACGACCACCATCCTTTCCGAGTTCAATCACTTTCTTTTCAGCGAAAACGAATCTACAATCCAACGCAGAAGCAAGCTGGTAAGCGAAAGTGTAACCCCCTAAAGGTGCACCAAGCACGGTGTCGGTCCCTCTAGGCATTTTTGCAAGCAGCTTATCGGCAAACACCCTGAGAACCGGTGGATGCTCTTCAACCTTTGCGAGATTATAATAAACATCTCCCACAAACCGTTTTCTTTCACTGTTTGATGTATCATACGTACCCGCATACGCGACTAATGGACCGAGTCGCTTTCCTTCTTCATCTTTTGGGCACTCATAATAGCCGCCGCAATTTTTAAGAGTCAGAAGATCATTATCTGGGACTATAAGACATTGAAACTTTGACACTTTGTTAACCTCCTATAAAAATATTTCTACACAAAAATCGTTTGCAAGCTCTGATGCGACAGCAAAAACGGTGACGACCATATAAGATTAGACTTATGCACCTTCGATAATTTTATGTAGATTGTAAAAATGATTCTAAGAATTAATTAAAGCTTAAGAATTAATACTGATCAGTTGAATCTACTTCCTAAATCTTTTCCAAGAAATCTTTACATCAGAAGCCTTTATTGTCTTTCTTTCTGCGTGTCTTGCTAGGTCGAATGAGTCTCTTGCAATTTCACCTGAGATCTCTTCCATGACGTCTGTGAATGCTTCTACAGACTCCTTAGAAACTCTTATATTTGGACCGGATTCCTTCAAAACCCTTTCAAAGGGTGCCAGAGGCAATTTTGTCTTTCTTTTCATGTAAAAAACACCTTAACCTCTTTTTTGTTGGTTAAATGGATTTATAAGCTTTTTCGTGCTGACTTCACGCTCAACTCACATTTATATAGCAGGAATTCAAATTTATTGTATATAACTCAAGGGAGGAGTTCAAATGGTAACAGCTTATTGTGTTAAGTGCAAAGCAAAACGTGAAATTAAGGATCCAACAAAAATAATAATGAAGAATGGAAAACCAGCAACAAAGGGTACTTGCCCAAAATGTGGAACAAAAGTATTCAGAATTGGTGGATAAGTTCTTAGCTTATCCTTTATTCTTATTTTTTAATATTTTTAGTCTTATTCAATTTTAGGTTTATTTTATTCAAAACCAATAGCAATATAACTAACGATCTTGTTGAAGTCTTTAGTAACTTGACCAGAATTTGATCTGTGAATAATTTCTGCATGCAGTCCTAATTCTTTAGCAACAACTATAGCGACTCCTATAGGACCATAACCGCATATAGATGCATCTGTTTCTTGGAGTGTTTCAAAGAAACCGTAAAGGTCCAGGTCCTCTATTCTTTCAATAGCTTTGTTGTCCTTTTCCTCTGCTTCTTTTTCGCTTAGATAGTGTGAAAAGTCAGAGCTTATGATAAGTGATAAGTCTTCTTCTTTCATTATTTTAGCTATAGTTTTACCAAGCTCTTCGCACCTTGCTGCAAACTCCTTGGTGCATTCACTCATGATAGAGATTGGTACAAATGTGAACTCTTTGTTCAAGAATTGTAAAAATGGAAGCTGTACTTCTATTGAATGCTCTCTCATGTGAGCTTCATGATCTTCTTTCAAAAGACCACAAGAAGATAATAGTTTTTCTGCTAATTTCTTATTTGTTTCAACTCTTCCAAGAGGCGTATCCCAAACGCCGCCAGAAGGCATAATCGCAAAGGTCTCTCCAAGACCTGTATGGTTTGGGCCTAATATAATATAGGATTTTGCAGGCTTCAGTGAAGACACAGCATATGCAGCTGTCCTGCCAGAATAGACATAACCAGCATGCGGTGAAACAATAATTCTGCATTCTTTTTCAATGCCTTTAGTTTGGCTGAAAAAATCATTTAATTGATGCTCCAGTTCTGAAGAGTTCAGCGAATAGAAATTGCCAGCGTAAATAGCTGGACGCACGTATTTTTCTGCCATGTTCTTAATTTAGGTGTTGTTTTTAAAAAGCGACAGTACAATGCTAGAACATGACCAGGATTTATCATGTAAAGGAATTGCCATCGTTTAAACTTGAATATGAAAAAATAGAACTAGATATTCATAGCATAACCAATCCTGAACAGCTAAAAATAGCAGCAAACAATTCAGAAAAGGCACTTGAAAAAATATTTTCAAAAAATCACAAAAGGATGATGAAAAAAGTCTATGGCGGTCTTTATCCTAGTGCATTAGAAAAAGCCATTAAAACGCTTTATGATTTAGAAGTAGATATAATCGAAGATAAAAAACAGCGCTTTAGATTAAAAGTGCCTGAAATAGATATATGTGTTGAAGGCATATCCTTTTATCATGAAAAAGTGCCTGGCACTACGTATAGATATGGAGAAAGCTTAAAGCAAGCAGCTGATTATTTAGCATTTAAAACATTCGGAAACGAGTTAAAGGCTACTTATGGAGATGGAACTAAAGAATATAGATGGGCTTTTAAAACAGTTAATCAAAAAATAGTAAATGCATCTAAACGCTATTTGGATAATTCTAAGCTAGAAAAAGAAATGCCGAAACAAGCACATTTAGAATTGGTGTTTTCCGATGATTAAAATAGTTAAAATAAATTGGATTTGTAGCCAGAATCCTCTCTCATCTTATCGATTTTATTGAAATGAGCAAGTTCGTCTATGCGAACTGCGCTTGGATCGAACCAATCGATTTCATCTATGGATTCTGTTTTTATCTTCATAATGAAATTTAGAATAAGGCTTTATAAGCTTTTCTTCCGTTGAAACGAGTAAAAAGAGTGGAAATTAAACACCTGTAGAGAACTGGCTTTTTATCTTAACTACAACGACTGCGCCGATAATGATCAATGCTGATCCTATCATCTGCAATAATGGGAATGGTTCGCCGAACCAGTAGATGCCAAGGAACAGAGAGATGACAGGCGCTAATAGAAGTATTGCAGCTGCTTTGGATACGTTAATATATTTGATACTTGCGTACCAGAACAGCACATATCCGAATAGTATTCCTGTTGATATGAGCATGTTCGTTATTTGTATTGCGGATAGTGAAAGTAGGATGTCAAACTTTCCGAGGAGTATGATAATTCCGAATAATAGCAATCCTCCGAAGAACATCCTTGCAAATGAAACAATGAAATTGGTTTCGCCTTTTATCATGGTTCTCTTTGCTATAGTGCTTTCAAGTGCCCAAAGTATTGTAGCACCAATTATGAGTATGTCGCCGAAGCCTGGATTTAACCAGAAAGCTGCTGGTTCAATTGTTGCAGAGAATATCAGATACGCTCCTACTAACATGACTAAAAGAGCAATGCCTTGTTTTCTTGGTATTTTCTCTTTCAAGAAGAGAACTGCGAATACAGCAATAAAGACTGGAAGCAGTTTATGCAGAAAAGCTGCTCTTCCTGCTGTTGTTAAACCAAGACCTGTAAAGAAGAATAAAAAGGCTAAACCACCACCAATAAAACCTATGAACAGAAGCGGTTTCCATGAAACTTTCTTGAAGCTCTTCGTAGAAAAATTACCTTGAACGAATGAAATGAACAAGAACACTAAACCAATTATCAGCGCTCTAACAGCAGTGAAGACTGTTGGATCTATACCAACTACAAATATCTTGTTTATTGGTATGGCAAAACCGCTTATGACTGCGGTTATCAGTGCTAGAATTGTACCAATTAGTTCTTTATTGTGATTTTTAGAAACTGGTTTTTTGGCCATTAAATATAATTAGCTCTTATGGTTAATATCTTTTGAATTGTTAGTTTTGTGATTCAGAATTTTCCACACCGAATGCGACGTATCTATTCTTATTAGGTTTTAAAATTCGCTTTAATGATTTATTTATATCCTCGATTGTTTTTTCTGGTGAATCTGTTTCTATTAGAATTTTGAAAGCACAAAGTACTGGATCATCTAATTTTGAATCTCTATAATCTTTTAATCCACCAGTTTTGATTATTATTTGAGAATCTAAAAACATTTGTTCAAGTTCCCAAGGATCATAGCTATCAATTTTTGAATCTAGACCTGGATATGCTTCTCTTATTTTCTCAAGAGGTTTTTCATAATCGAACATAAAAATACTTAATTTAATGGTATAAAAAGCTTCGCTTGATGTCGCTTTTATTCAATATTTTCTATCAACTCCAGTTCATCCCCGTGAATAATATCGGCTATTTCATTACATTGGGGGCACTTAATGAAGTGAACATGCTCTATTATAGCTACTGTGCCTTCAAAACCGCACTTAGGGCACTTTACCTCGATAGGAATAGATTCTATCTCCAATTTCACGTTCTCCAAGCTTGTACCGCGCACCTGCAAATCATATATTTCCTTGAAGGTTTTCGGGTTGGCTACCATTAATCCTAGTTTTAGTTTTGCCTTC
>JAHIRU010000078.1 GCA_018818465.1 Nanobdellota archaeon | reverse complement strand
TACCGGATCATGAAATAAAGAAACTGCTTGCAGAAGGAAAGATAAAAATAGAGCCTTTAAGCGATCCTGAATTGCAGATACAGCCAGCTGGTGTTGATTTAAGACTAAGCAATAAATTCAGGGTCTTTAAACTCTCGTCCATACCTTTCATAGATACAAAAAAACAAGCGGAAGACTATACAGAAGTTATTGAAGTGGATGATGAAAAGGGATTCATAATACATCCAGGCGAGTTTGTTCTTGGTTCTGTCAAAGAGTACATAAAAATATCAGATGATTTGGTTGGTTCTGTGGATGGCAGATCAAGTCTTGGAAGGCTTGGTATTTCTATACATACAACATCTTCATCCATAAACCCAGGTTGGGAGGGTACTCTTGTTCTAGAAATAAGTAACATAGGAAAAATGCCTGTTGTTTTGTATCCAGGAATGCGCATAGCAAAGCTGGCATTGCACAAACTGTCTTCTCCTGCTGAAAGGCCCTATAATGTAAGAAAAACCAAATATCATGGGCAAGATGTAGTCCAAGAGAGCAAAGTGCATGAAGATTTTACAAATATTTAAATACTATTTATAGATAGATACTATACAAGGTGTTTTATATGGGAATAAGACCAGCTAGATGTTACAAAAAATTGGAAAGGCCTTACACAAGGCAATCTCGAAGAAAACCTAAGAAAGGTTTTGTTAAAGGTGTACCTGGTTCAAAGATACATAGATTTGAGGTTGGCAACAGTAAAGGCGACTTTCCTGTTGTAATGTACGTGGTAGCCAAAGCTCCGGTACAAATAAGACATAACGCACTTGAATCTGCTCGTATAAATGCAAATAAAACACTTAATGACGAATTTGGAAAAACAGGTTATTTTTTAAAAGTAAGAGTGTTTCCTCATCATGTTATGAGGGAAAACCCGCTTGCTTCAGGCGCTGGTGCAGATAGGTTTCAGACTGGAATGAGAAAGGCTTTTGGCAGGCCTATAGGAACAGCCGCTCAAGTTAAGGCAGGACAAAAAATTATTGAAGCAAGAGTTGGCAAAGGGCAGGAAAAGATTATTAGAAAAGCACTGAAAAAGGCTGCTGCCAAATTGCCAGTACCGTGCAATATAGAAAGCGCTTAATTTTATATCATTATAAAGCTGCCGGCAGTACTAACTAGAATAGGTATTAATGTCATACTCAAGATGTAAGATATTACTCCCAATATTATAACACCTTTCGTATTTAATTCTCCAAAGAATACCTTCAACAAACCAATCCAAACTATGACAGGTAGTATTAATCCCAAGAAAGGTATTCCATAAAGGAATCCCAATAGTATACCCAGTATACCAAAGAAGTTTATGATATTTATTACCAGAACAACCATGAAAGCGTGCCCATAATTAGATATGTTACCTGTCCATCTGCTAAGAACTTTTGAAAGCACTATTAGAACAATGCCGCCTATTATGGTTGTCAATATTATGCTTATACCCAAATTAAGCCAGTACATATACCCCTGAGAATTTGCAAAAGCGTAAAGTGTTTCAAGGTTGAATAGTGATCCAAAAATATCTGCCATATTATATTATTGCAGTTAGTTTATAAAATGTTTTTTATTTAATATCAGACTTTACTATCTCTCCAGGCATTGTTGTTTTATTTGGCCATATCTTACGGCCCGGATAGATTGTTGTGTTTATTCCCGTATGAACTCCTTCTGCTATAACAGCTCCAAGCTTGCGCCTACCGCTATCAATCACATCATCTCCTACAGGAGTTTTTACATTTTTGTTATCATGACGAAGGTTTGCAGTTACATTACCTGCACCTATATTGACATTATTGCCTATTACAGAATCTCCAATGTATGAAAGATGGCAAACAGCAACATTGTTCATTATAATAGAATTCTTAATTTCAACACCGTTTCCAATCTTGCAGTTGTTTCCTATGGTAGTGTTTTCGCGGATGAAACAATTAGGTCCTATATTACACTTCTCGCCTATGACAACAGGTCCTTCAATGTATGCTCCATTTTTTACAAGAGTTCCTTTACCTATTTTCACATTGCCTTTTATTGTTGCATTGGATTCAACTTCGCCCTGTATATCATTTTCAATATATTTGAGAAGATGTGCATTTGCATCCAGCAAATTCCATGGATATCCAACAGGTATCCAATAATCTTTAACTGTTTCACAGTAAACTTTACCATTCTCTGCAAGTTTTTTTATTATATCTGTTATTTCATATTCTCCTCTGGGTGAGCGATCGATCTTAATGTCAAGAGCGCTTTTATTCAGAATATAAAAACCTACATTTATGAGATTTGAAACAAATGTTTTTGGTTTCTCAACAATATCTTTAACCAAGCCATTGTCTGTTATGTATACACCAAACCTCTCAGGATTGTCTGCTTGTTGCGCAAGAACACAGGCATCATGCTTTTCAAAAGATTTGATGCATCTTTCCATGTCATTATGAGAATAAAGATCGTCTCCATTCATTACAATGAAACTATCAGAGATATACTCCTTTGCTTGAATCAATGCATGCGCTGTACCCAATTGCTCTTTCTGTTCAACATACCTTATTGGAATTCCATCAAAACTGTTTCCGAATTGTTTCATTATCTGTTCTTTCTCGAAACCAACAACAATTATTATCTCTGTTACATTACCTAATTGTTTCAATTGTTTCAATTGTTCCAGATTGTGCTGAAGAAGCGGTTTATTGGCTATAGGTAGAAGTACCTTTGGTTTGTTGAGTGTTAAAGGATATGTTCTTGTTGACTTCCCTGCAGCTAATATCACACTTTGCATAGTATCATCTTAAATTTTTATTTTAAATTCTTATTCTACAGTAACAGTTTTGGCAAGATGCCTTGGCTGATCTATGTCTCTACCTAATGCAACTGCTGTATAGTAGGCTAGCAACTGATAAGCCGGCGCAAATACCAGCGGTGAAACAATATCACTGACCCTTGGAACATTAATTGTTTCATCAAAATGCTTCGCAGTGCCTGAAACAATTCCTATAATCTTTCCACCACGTGATTTTATCTCTTCCACGTTGCTTAATATTTTTCTGTCATCGCGCGGGACAAAGGCTATTGTGTACATATCATCAGATATCAATGAAATTGTTCCATGTTTAAGGAATCCTGCTGGCATTCCTTCAGCATGATGATAGGTTATTTCTTTGAATTTCAGAGCCCCTTCAAGAGCAGTTGGATAATTTATTCCTTTGCCGATATAAAGGAAATTCTTAACATTAATACAATACTTCTCTGTAATGGATTTTATTTTTTCTTTTTGTGTTAGAGCTTCTTCAATATATCTGGGTACGTTTTTTAACTGTTCCTCTATTTCTGAAATCTTGTCTCCAACATCTTTGGACAAGAGGCATCTCTCATTCTTCATAGTGGGAGATGAGACAGTTTCACCATTATTTTTTGCAAGCTTTAATGCCAAGCGTAATAAAATCATAAGCTGGGTTGTAAAGGTTTTTGTTGCAGCAACTCCTATCTCCATGCCAGAACCTTGAAGTATTGTTATATCGGATATTCGTGTTGCAGTTGAACTGGGTATGTTTACTATAGAAGCTAATTTGCAATTATTTTTCTTTGCATAATTCATTGCTCTTAACGTATCATAGGTTTCACCGGATTGTGTTACGCCTATTACCAATGTTTTCTCATCTAAAACAGCTTTTTCTTCAAACTCGGATGAATCAACAACTCTGACAGGTAATTTGGCAAGCTTTGAAAACCAATATTCGCTTGTCATTGCTGCGTGAAGCGATGTGCCTGTAGCAGTTATATACACGTTATCTGCTTCTTTGATAGTTTCTGCTAGTTTTGATATTTCCTCTTCGCATATATTAAGCGCTATTTTAAGGATCTGCGGCTGTTCAAATATTTCCTTTAACATGAAATGATCAAAACCTTCTTTACTGCTCTCTTTTTGGTTCCATTCTATTTTTGTTATTTTTTTATCCTTCAGAAGGCCTGTTTTGAAATCTGTTATCTTGTATGATTCTGGTTCTATAACAACCATCTCAAAATCATCCAATGGAATTGTTTTATTGGTGTATGGAAGAAAGGAACTGATATCAGACCCCAGATAGAAGCAGGAGTTTCCTATGCCTAAAACAAGAGGCGATTCTTTTCTTGCACCGACTATCTTTTTCTCCAATGCGGAGATAACAGTTATTGCATAAGTTCCTTCTACTGCATTCAATGCACTTGAAACAGCATCCTCCAATTTTACTCCATCCTCTGGCTTATAGTATTCCTCAATTAAATGTACCAAAACTTCTGTATCTGTTTCTGATTTGAAGATGTGGCCCCTTTCCTTTAGCTTGTTGCGAAGAGACAGGTAGTTAGCAATTATGCCATTATGAACTAGAGCTATTCGATTTTTACAATCAGTATGCGGATGGGCATTTATTTTAGAAGGCGGGCCATGCGTTGACCATCTTGTATGAGAGATTCCAATAGATCCTGGAAGTTTTATTTGAACTACATCGCTTATTTTTCCCTTATCTTTAGTTATCCAAAGCTTGTTATCGTGGATAGTTGCAAAACCAAAACTATCATAGCCTCTATATTCAAGACGTTTCAGAGATTCAAATAGTATAGAAGATGTCTCTTCATTTCCCAAATAACCAACTATTCCGCACATTAATACCACAATATTTTCTTGAGTTTTTAGTTAAAACCTTTTGTAGAAGCGTTAGCTCTAAAAGGTTTTAATAACTTCATAATAATTAGATAAAATATATAAGTAACTACCCTATATAAAGACGTTTTTTAATAAAGGTCTAAAAATGTTTAATTTAGTTAAATAATACATTTTTAGTGTTTAGAAACATTTTTATTGTTTTTTTAATCTCCTTTTTTGTATAAAAGACTAGATAATCCTTTTGAAACAGTTTCAGTAACTGTTTCACGGTGTTTTAATATAGGCATTTGAACCAAGGAGTATAAAGCATTGTCTGTTTATTCAGATTGATGTTTATCTTGTTTTCCTTTACGAAGGAACAAAACAAGATAGGTCTCTCGTATAGAGGGATTATCTAAATTCCATAAAGGAGGGAAATAAATGAAAATTAAAAGATTAATGGCAGGTGGTTTATCTGCACTATTAGCAGGAACTACCTTGTTAGTTGCTGGCGGATTTGCTAACCCAGGATTAGGTGACTATGTAACAACTTCTGGATCTCAATTAACATCACCTATGATTGTAGTTGGTTCAGACGCACAGGTATCAGACGTTATCGGAGCAGCTGACATAGGCGTAGCAATTGCAGGTTATGCAACAACAGCAGGAGCATGCACTTCTACAAGCACAGTAGGAGTTTCAGGCGGTGCCGATGTTGCCTCATCAAGCAAGTTTTTGTACTTTGGAAGCGAGCTCAACAGGGCAAAGTCAACACTGACTATATCTGATTTGCCGACAATCCTTGCACAAGGAACTGCAACAGTAGACTGGTCCGGCGGACCTTACACATACGACCACTACATAGAGCTTGGAACAAGGACCACAACTTTTGGAACAAGCGGTGGTGACTACGACGATCCCGTATCGCACGTAGACATAGGATCAAGTTTTTCAACACCGTTGTACAATCTGACAATCGTGTTCAACAAGGTTTTGAATCTGTCGCATGCAGATGTACAGGGTGGAGAAATGACTTTATTCGGCGTAGATTACACTATAGGAACTAGCTCAAGAAGCTCTGCTACAGCCACTGTTAACAAATTGGAATTGCTTGGAGGATCAGGATCAACAACAGTTGATGAAGGCGAGACTGCAGAAGTGAGTGTTGGCGGAGTCATGCACGATATTACAGTAGACCTTGTAGAAGGCGCAACAACAGGCCGCATAACAGTAGATGGAAAGGGAAAGTCTGTGACTGAAGGTGTCACATACACAATAAGCGGCGACCAGGGAAGCATAGACGTATATGTCAAAGACGTGATGTACACTGCAAAGGAATCAGGCATATCCAAGATGGAAGTTGTGCTTGGTTCAAGCAAAGTAACACTTCAAGATTCGCAAAAAGTAAAGGTTGGTACATCCAACACAAACATAGACGGAACGTATGTGGATATCATTGGTGATGACTCAGGTGTTTCAAAGATAGTGATATCCGTAGCAGCAGCTGATTCAACAAACGACGACATAAAAGCTGGAAGCTACTTCACTGACCCAATATTCGGCTCATTTAAAGTAGCATACAACGGCTTGAACCCGGCATTGGACAGCGCAGACAGGGATACAATAACAATAGACAACTCTGGCACAACAGGAGCCACTTTGTCAATGACCGACTATAGAGGAAATGAAAAACTGATGACATTCGCTTTCACAGCAACAGGCACTTGGCAAGTTGACCTTAACGCAAGCAGCACAAGAACATATGTTATAGCTGAGGGCCAGCCAGTAAGAGAGAACGACTATGTGATATTGGCGCCTGAACAAAGGTCTGATTTTGGACACCTATTCCAGTTGAGCAGTATAAGCAGCCTTGGCTCAACAACCGCAACCTTATCATTGACAGACGTATTTTCAGGTGACGTAAAGACTGTGAACATGGCCACACCAGACTACTACAACGCAACGTTCTACATAGACGGCCAGACATACAATACAAGGAACCTGACAGCAGGAAATGAAATGGTATTCACATGGGGCACTGGCGCTGGACTAGGCGTTCTAAACATAGACGCAGGTTCAAAGTTCACAATATGGCCAACAATAAGAGGAAAGAACGGTGAATATGTAGCACTAGTTGATAGGGTGATTTTGGACAATACATCAGCTTACACGCCATGGATTACAGATACTTGGGTAGAAATGGATACCCAGACAAAATACGTATTCAACTTCACAGCAGACGGAGCAAACGTTACACTGGAATTGCCGACAGGCGACTTGAACTTGTCTTGGTGGAACAACACTGTAGCCAACACATCGAGATTGTATGCAAACGGTGTGAACCAGTCAGTTGCAGAAGGTATGGTTCATTTGAATGTAACTGTAGGTTTGCTGGACTACAATATAACATCAGAATCTGGTGGATGTACAGGTTACGTGAACCTGAGGGCTATCCAGCTACCAGAAAAATACATAGAAGGAACAGACAACCCAACAGGCATTGCTGTATTGGTCCTTGAAGAGCTTGACAACACGACAACAGACAGGGGCGCTATAGTAATTGGCGTGAATGCAGACAGCAACAGCTACGCTGCATTGGATACACCGCAGTTCACAAACGGCTATGACTCAGCAACACAGACAACTGATGCAAGCATAACAGAGTATGTAACAGTACCATACGGTACATACTTGAAGTACGACAGCGACAACCAGGGCGTCATAACAATAAAGTACCCAAACGAGCAGGCAATATCAACAGTAGCATTCGGAGCTGATCCATCATTCAGCACAACATCAACAGGTGGAGCATACGAAGCTGTTGTAAAGATAGACCAGCCTGTAGCCAAGTTCGACACTGAAGTGAGCACAAGCACATTGGCCAGCGATTTGATATTAATCGGTGGACCATGCGTAAACGATTTGGTAAAAACCTTGATGGCAGACGATGGTATAACATGCGACAACTTCTACAACACATACAAAACAGGCGTAATAAAGGAATACACAAACGCATTTGAATCTGGACAAACAGCATTGGTCGTAGCAGGTTGGACAGCAGCAGACACAAGAAACCTTGCCGCAAAGGTAATGAAGGGTACACTTGACTACTCAGCATAAAGAAGATAACGCTTCAAAAAAATAATACATAAAATTTAATGTGTGTGGGTTCGTCCCACACATCCTTACCTTATTTCTATGAAACAATCAATTGTTTCAAAAAGTGAAACAATTAAACCTTTTCGAGTCTCCTGACTTCTTCAAAAGGTCTTATCTCCAATATAATAGAATAAGAGGTATTATTGTCTCCAATATCGGAGAGCAAGAGACATCTCTCATCCATTGCAATATGAGATGAGACTCTAATTCAATATAATAGGAGATTAGATTTAATCCAAAAATCTGGGTGAAACAATATAAGTTTAAAAAGCTTTCTGTGAAATTTAATTCATGAAACAATTAATTAATTATGTGAAACAATTAAAAATATTGCTCCTAATTTGTTTCATTTTTTATATGATAACAGTTCCAGCTACAGTAAGCGCTGCTGGTTTTGATTACTATGGTATAAACACAAGAATTGTTAATAACGAATTGATAGAAAGTTCTATAAGCCTGGAATTCGATAACACTGTTACTCATTTAGACTACAGTTTAAGCTTCAACATAAAGAATCTTGATGTTACTGCAAACTTTGAAGATCCTAATTGTAGAGTTGTTGATACAGACAAGGGCAGTGACATAACATGCGATTTCACAAATTCTGCTGAAGGCAAGAGATTTGTAACGCTTTCGTTTGAAACAACAGAAGGCGTGAAAAGAGAAGGCAATAAATACATATTTACAGCGAGCTATGACACGCCCAGTTCAGTCAATGACATAGGAATAATATTGAAACTTCCCCAGAGAGCTGCCTTGATAGACTTCTTTCCATCCAACCCGTCAACATCATATCCAAACAACACAATGACACTTTTGTGGGATAAAGAGGATCTTACAGATGATAAAATACAGTTCTCAGCAACATACACTATGCCGTTTTTTGATGAAGAATTTTATGTATTATTTGTTATTACGATAACACTTGTTGTGATAATAGTGATGATATCGATGATTCTCTATATTAAGAAATCTCCAAAGAGAAGAAATGATGAGCAAAAAATAGAATTCAGAACAGAACCTATGAAAATCGAGGAGCAGAGAATTGAAACAATAAGTTTCGAACAGCCAAAAACAGAAGAAGTTAAAACTGAAACAAAACAACATGATGAAGACCGGATGAGGGTTGTTACATCTGTTCTGCGTGAAGATGAAAGAAAGATAGTGGACATTCTCGAGAAGCATGAAGGTAAGGTTATACAGAAAACTCTAGTACGTGAAACAGATTTCTCCAAGGCAAAAGTTTCACGTCTTGTAAAAAACCTAAAAGAAAGGGGCATTGTTGACGCAGAACCTATAGGAAGAACAACTAAAGTGACACTGAAGATAAAACCTATTATTTCTGAATATTTGAACGAAACGGAAAAAAAAAGAAAGTTCTAATACCCAAAAAGATAATATCTAAATATGGGTGAAAGGAAGAGCAAACCTAAACCAGAATGGCAGACAAAATTAGCTAAAGAAAGAATTGAAAAACTTTTCAAAGAGTCAAAAGAGTCTTTCGAAAAACACCCAGAAAGATCTCATAGATATGTTGAAATGGCCAGGAAAATATCAATGCGCTATAATATAGCAATTCCTCGCATCCTCAAGAGAAAAATCTGCAAACACTGCTATAAGTTCTTGGTCTCTGGAAAAAATGCGCAGGTAAGAACCAATTCTAAGCATCAAGCCGTGATAGTAAAATGCCTAGAATGCGGAAAGGTAACCAGATTTCCGTACAGAAAGGAGAAAAAAGCTATTAAAAAGGGGAGACAACTTATATAGTTAATTTATATATACATTATACAAATTACTAGTAATAGTTTGACGACTTATATTGTTTGCATATAGTCGTCTTCAAATCAATGAAATAATTTAAACAAGGAATTAAAGATGATGATATGGCTTTGGTGAAAGATGCTGATTCGCAGGAATTTATAGAAAAATTAGCTGAAAATCTAGAGAAAATGGAGCAACTTAAGCAGCCTGATTGGTCTAGATTCATAAAAACTGGCAGGCACAAAGAAAGACCGCCTGAACAAAAGAATTGGTGGTGGCTTAGGGAAGCTTCTATATTAAGAAAATTATATTTAAAACAAAATTTAGGTGTATCAAAATTCAGGAAACTTTATGGTGGCAGAAAGAACCTTGGACACGCTCCAGAGCACAAACTAAAAGCATCAGGAGCTATCATAAGAAGAATATTGCAGCAATTGGAAACAGTCAACTTTGTTAAAAAGAATGGTAAAAAAGGTCGTGTATTGACAGCAAAAGGAAAGATTTTTTTAAAAGAGGTTGCAAAAAAGTGATGCTGTATGGATATACAGGATCAAAATGAATTGGCTAAAGCAAGACAAATGGAAGAGATGAAAAAACAGATGCTGTCTGTCATGCTTACAAAAGAGGCCTATGAAAGGCTTTCGCGCGTCAGATCTGTCAACCCACAAACAGTTGCACATGTTGAGATGTATTTAATACAACTATACCAGGCAGGCAAATTCAATGAACAGATAACTGATGCTAAATTGAAAGAAATCCTTCAAATATTATCTGAAAAGAAGGATTTCAAGATAACAAGAAGGTAATATGAGTAGAAACAAAACACTTGGGGAGAAGTTAAGGATTATTCGTAAAGGTAAAATTAGATCTGCTCCTAGATGGGCAGACATTAGAAAATTCAGCCTTAAAAGAGCCAGAACAAGAAGAATCCGAGTTTCTACTAAAAACTGGAGGCGAGATAAGCTCAAGGTATAGGTGTTTTTATGGCTAAGAATACTAAAGCTATCGCAGGCAAGGCTTCTGCAAGCGCGGAGGAACGCATATATACGATACCGCTAAGAAAAGCCTGGTTAAGTACACCTAGGAACAAGAGAGCCAAGAGATCTGTAAATACAATAAGACTTTTTTTGAAAAAACACATGCATAGCGACGTTGTTAAAATATCAAGTGGATTGAATGAACATTTATGGTATCGCGGTATAGAAAAACCTCCCGGAAAGGTTAAAATCAAGGCTCGAAAGAATAAAGAAGGGCTTGTTTGGGCACGTCTTCCAAATGAACTAGACATTCAGGATAAAGGAAAAGATAAAGGTCGCATGAGCAAGCTAAAGGAAAGAGTCGCTGGAACACCTTTAGAGAAGAAGGTTGAACAGATGGAAAAGGCCAAAGAAAAGAAGGATCTTTCAAAGGGAGAATCAGAGGTAGAGAAGAAAGAAAATGCTCATAAGGAAGAAGCTAAACCTAAAGAAGAGCCAAAAAACAAGGAAACATCATCCAAGAAAGAAAAGAAACCAATCAAGAAGAAATAATTGTGAACAATTCTTCATCTGTTTTTGATAAAATCCATTTTGTGTTTTCTATTTCAGATTTGTGCGTACATAGTTTATGCTCTTCTTTGAATTTTATCTCATCAAGAATTTTGTCATTCAATTCAATTTTTATTTTTTTATCAGTTTTGTTATTCTCAAAAAATGCCTCTATTCTATCAGAATTCTCAAATCTTATGTTGCATTTGCCTAAAGTGCAGCAAGATGAAATTTGAATCCCATCAAGAAAACAAGAATGTGGCGTTTTATAAGGAATTTTAATGTTAGCTTGAAGATCTTTCATTTTTTCTGGCAACAGCAAAGATTTTGCAAATAAACCAGTTCTATATCCTAAAGCTGCCCAAATGCCTGTGTGCCCATGAAATTCCTGTATTTTTTCAATCGCATTTTCCATATATATTATTCTAATATCAAATATAAACAATGTACTCAAAAAATATGCAAACCGTTCTAAAGAAGCAAAAAATCAAGATAGGAGACCGTATTTTACTGACTAAAAGCAAAGATAAAAACAAAAAGAAATACGAAGGTTTGCTCATGCCTAAAACAGAAGTAGGCGATCCTAATGCTCTTGTTATAAAGCTCGATAACGGCTACAATGTTGGCATGAAATTCGAGCGCGGGGCCAGCATCAAAAAATCCACAACAAAGACGCCTAAAGACACTAAAGAAGAAAAAGAATACGAACTTGGAAAAATTGACAAAGACTTTCTGAAACTAAAATTTGATCCTAAAAAACCCGCAGTGTCTTTTGTTTCAACAGGTGGTACAATCGCATCACGTGTTGATTACACAACAGGCGGTGTTGTCGCAACAATGAAGCCCCATGAAATTCTGCATAATATTCCAGAACTGAAAGAGTTTGTTAACATAAAATACATGTCCAGCCCTCTCAACAAAATGAGCGAGGATATGAATTACAAAGACTGGCAGATAATTGCCAAAGAAGTTGCAAAGCAGCTTAATACAGAAGTCAGGGGTGTAATTGTTTCGCACGGCACAGACACTTTGCACTATACTGCCGCTGCATTGTCATTTATGTTGCAAAACCTAACCAAACCAGTAGTTCTTGTCGGCGCGCAGAGATCAAGCGATCGCGGTTCATCTGATGCTGGTTTCAACATAATATGCGCTGCACACGCAGC
This sequence comes from Nanobdellota archaeon, assembly GCA_018818465.1. Classification (GTDB taxonomy): domain Archaea; phylum Aenigmatarchaeota; class Aenigmatarchaeia; order QMZP01; family QMZP01; genus JAHIRU01. The sequence goes on along the minus strand of JAHIRU010000078.1, from coordinate 2,965 downwards.
GCTTTCAAACATAGCAGAAGTCGGCACCTGCATGCATGCAGAATCAAGCGACACGTTCTGCCATTTCATACGCGGGACAAAAACAAGGAAAATGCATACCACAAGAAGGGATGCTTTCCAGGCAATAAACGACCTTCCTCTTGCAAAAATATGGCCTGACGGCAAGATTGAAACTGTTTCAAAAACAATGAACCAGCGCAAAGAAGGCAAAGTTAATGTAAATACCAGCTTTGAGCCTAAAGTTGCAATCGTTAAAGCGCACCCCGGTTCAGAGCCTGACGTGCTTGATTACTACAAAAAGAAAGGTTGCAAGGGCTTTGTCATCATTGGGACAGGAATGGGGCACGTGCCAACAGACTGGTTGAAAACAATAAAGAAAATGACCAAAAGCAAAATCCCTGTTGTTGTAACTTCTGAAACAATCTATGGCAGAGTTAATCCGAATGTCTACAAAAACTTAAGGCTTCTATACCATGACGCAGGCGCAATACCAGGCGAAGACATGACACCAGAAACAGCTTACATAAAACTTGGCTGGGTCCTCGGCCAGACAAAGAATCTGGACAAAATGAAGAGTATGATGCTAACCAACATAGCCGGTGAAATAACAGAAAGAAGCGAATATGAAAAGGATTTTGTCGGGTTGTGATTATAAACCATTAGGTATTTCTTTCTTATTCATTTTCGAAAGAGAGTAAATTGCATCTGGGCGTAGATAAAAAGAATTCCTTCCCTTTTCAAGTATATATATAAATACCTTTCTACCTTCCATACTTAATTTACTAATTGCCCATATTGTTTCATCTTCTGATAACCAATCTTTTTTCTCTGTTTTATTAATAAGGAATTCTATTAGCGATTTATCTCTAATGTTGAGATTAATATATATCCAAAAATCCTCTGAATTGAAAAGTTTTTCTTTTTCATAAGATTGATTATATTTATAAAAATTATTTTTTATTTTGACCAAAGACCATATTGCCCTTGACCTTATTATAGGATTTTCTTCATTTTTTAGGATTTTTTTTAAACAAATCTCTATTTTTTTCTTATGCGATTCATTTATATATTTATTATCAACCACAAGATCTCCGAGAGCCCATATCGCTTCTGTTTTTATTCTCATTTTTTTAATATTTCTTACACTTTCTTCATCAAATTCCGTTTTTCTGTCTTTTAGAAGTGATTCGTTACCAACTCTTCTTAACCATAATTTTAATTCATATGAAAAATTTTTTCTTTGTAGATTCTCTTTTGATATATTTGAAAGCTCTTTGTTAAAGGCTGTTTTTATTAAAAAATCTATTGATTTATCCAATTCTTCATCGAATTTAGCAAGAGAAAAAAAACTTCCTATTTTAAGACAGTAATTATCGCTTTTTTCAATTTCTTTAAGAATATTTATCGATTTTATGCTTTTCATACCCATTCTTCCAAAAGAATATAAAATCTGCAGTGCAACAAATGGATTTTTTTCGTTTTTAACTGAGATTCTGAAGAATTCTTCTATTTTTTCATTTGTTTTATTGATTTTACTGAGACCCCAAAAAACAAACCATCTATCCTCATCAGAATCTGTTTTAGCAAAATCCATCATGGAATTTATTACATCATCATCAGCTATTCTAAAATATATAAACATCTTTAATAACGTTCTTTTTACGTTTATGTTTTTATGGTTTTTGAACAGCTCTATCAATTTGGATAAAACCGATTTTGATATTTTTTCATTATTGTTTTCGATGCTGTCAGAAAATAAATAAAAATGATGATCTATTAATACATTATTTATTTTATCAGAAAACTTTATCAAATCGTTTATAGCATCCGGATATAATATAGATAATTTGAAACACACTCTTAGAATATATCGATTTTTTGGTGATAATTTTTCTGTTTTTTCTAATAACGATAACAGCGGTTTAAGGAATTTTATGTTTGGGTTATTGTAGATTTCAATACATGCATCTAGAATTTGTCTCTCATCTTCACTTGATAGCATTTCATTGATTTTTTTAATGTTCATAATAGATAATTGTTTTTCCTTTTATAAAGTTTGCCTTATGATAATGGTTTCAGTGTTCGATTAAAACTATATGTGTTTCTGTGCCAATTATAGAATCAAATTGCCGAATTTCGCTTATCAAAAATCTATTTAGAGACTCTATGTTGTTTGTTCTTATACGCAAGACAGCGTCAGTAGAGCCTGTTATATAACTTAAGCTTTCTATTATACCATCGGGTTTGATTACATTATCTAAATCTAATTTGAATTGTTTTGTATCTAATTTTTTATAGTCAACTTTAAGAAAAATATAAGCCAATACGCTCATTCCAATTTTTTTATAGTCTGGCACTATTGTATAGTTTTTTATGATTCCCTCTTTATTCATTTTCTTGATTCTATTATGTATAGTTGTGATCGGAAGTTGTGTTTTCTTTGATATTTGTCTAGTGCTAAGCTTGGAGTTTTCCTGAAGTATAGATATTATTATTCTATCTTTTTCATCCATAACAAATATTTGTTCCAACATATATAAAAAGTTAACGTTTTCATCTATTAATTAATAGTATTTTGGAACAGTTTTATATTTTTATAAACATATGTTCCATTATTAGTAAAAATATAACTAATTTATTCAATTTCATTCCAAAATTGAAACGATACATTAATATACTAACTTTTTTAGAACTATTTAATAGAAGGAAATTATTGTTAAAAATAATCACATCACTCTTTCCTTCAGTCAAGCCCTACCCAATTCATACTCACATACATTCCTAAAAATGCAAGACATGTAAAAATGCCTTGTGTAAGCATGCCTAGAGTATTCGGGGACCAAAGGAAACAAAACTACCTAGCACTAGATATTGCGTTTTAATATCTTATATATACAGGGCAATCCAAGTTGAACGATTGTTCTGAATAACAATTTCTTTTACGCGAGACACGCATCTAGCGATG
>JAHIRU010000077.1 GCA_018818465.1 Nanobdellota archaeon | reverse complement strand
CCAAAGAATCGTATTCTTCTACTACTAAATACGCTATCTCTTCAAGGTCTTTTTTTCCTATAATTTCTCCTGTTGGGTTGTGAGGAGAATTTATTATCACCATTTTGGTTCTCTTATTAATTTTACCTTTAAGATCATCTATACCAGCATAGGGAATCCCCTTTCCTTTTGCAATATCAATCGCTGATATATAAATAGGATATCCAGGATTGGGATAAAGAACTTCATCTCCCTTGTTTATTGTAGAAAGTATACCGAAAAATATTACAGGCTTTCCACCAGGAGTAATTACAACGTTTTCTGGTGCTATATCACTGTAAACATCTCTGTATTTAGGTACAAACTCTGCAACAGCCTCTCTACATTCCATTGTACCTGGAGATGGTGTGTATCCTGTAAGACCGTCATAAAGCGCTTTCACGCCGGCTTCTACTATATGTTCTGGTGTTTTGAAATTTGATTGACCGATATGCATTTTTACGATTTTGTTGCCTTTTTTTTCAAGTTTTTCAACAACTAAACTCATATCAAAAGATTTTTCTCCACCAAGCCTTTTCATTATTTTAGCAAGTTCATGTTTATGAATAACAACCACCACATCATACTTTGTATTATTTTATCTTATTTTATTGTATATAGACAAATTCTTTTATTCTTATCCAATAGTGAGTATATCTTTTGTATATTTTATTCGTGTCGTGAAGAGGTGAAGAAAATTCCCTAGAAATTGACAATTTCACACCCCTTCATTTCATGTGGAACTCTTTTTCATGGAATTCACGTTCAGATATGTCTCCATGTGAAATTATGGGGTCTCCATAGGAAACCGGGGGGTGAACTCAAAAACTCCCTAAAAGCAGATTATTTCACATATTTCATATTTTGTTCATGGAATAGGTACTTCCTATTCATACCACAACATATTGTGGTAATATGAAGTTCATTCTTTTCACACACCTAGAAGTCCTGAGAGTAAATAACTAGCGCCTGAAAAGTATAATATTGTTGGTAGTATCAAGAAACCCATAAGATGGGTTCTTTTTATTCCTGTGGATATTGCGAACAATCCTATACACGTTCCTGTTGCAGCGATTAGCAATCCAATAGGACCTGTCATGACGAAAATCAAAATTAAAAGAACCGATATTATTGATATTGTGATTTTATCATACGCTATCAATCTTATTCTCCTCACGAAAAATTTGCCTAATTTCAGCGTGATAATTACAGAAATGAAGCATGTTGTGGCAGTAGCAACTACGAGCACTAGCATGTCTGTGAAGACAAGCGTGTCTGTTAGTTGTGAAATTGTCCACACAGCACCTGATCTTGTTTTTCCAATTGTGTAGAAGACAATAAGCGTGAATATGATATTCGCTGTGTTAATACCTCCGAGGGCAATTAAGAAGTCTTTTATTTTTGCCTTGAATGTTTGTGCAGCGATTACACCAGCTTGCGCAGCACCTATACCAGGCAGAAGCCCTGCTAACATGCCTGCCAGCCAACCTGTTACAATGCCTTTTATGCCATATCCTTTCATATCCACAATATCTTGCTGTGGGGGTATTGTGGTTTTACTGTAAAAACTTACAACAAGAGTGCTAAAGGCAAACAGGCCTGTGAAAGCTGGGAACAATGAGAAGCTGGAAGGAAATGAATTTAGTGTTATAATCCCAAATAAGCCAACTATAAGAAATGTTAGAAGCGCGTAGAACTTTCCTATTCCAAACTCTGTTGAAAACATCCATACAACAATTATCAAAAGTATGATGTGAATTGAGTTGTATATGAAATTGTATAAAAGAGGTATGAATAAAATCAGAAACGGTAATGTTAATATCGTTAACAAAATAACACCAAAACCACCAAGAGTTGTCAAGAACAGCGCTTCGTAACCTCGGCCTTCCATCAGATATTTGTGACCAGGAAGCACCGATAGGGCAGAATCAGGCTCAGGCGCACCCAACAGTATTGATGGGAGAAAGTCTGTGAACGTGTTCGAAACAGCAAGAGATACTATGAAAACTAGTATTGATAAAAGCTCAACCCCCCCCCCCATCAGGGTTAGGGAAAACGAGAGTGAAATAACAAATACAGTATTAGGATGCACCCCAGGCACAAGGCCTGTAAGAACTCCTACACCAATTCCAAGCAGCATAAACCCTAACAATAATAAAAACATAATTTGGTTTTGATAGTAAGTTTTTAATCAACAAACTCGACTTTCTTCGTCTCTAGGTCGATTTTGGTGGCACGGCTTCCTGTGGAAACAACAGTAACTCCCTTATAATTCTTTACGTATTCTTCGCCGCCAAACAAAACCACAACATCTGGTACCGGCTCGATGATGAACGGGTCATCATCGTATAATATCTCGCTTATTTTTGGAGAGAGGTGGCGCTTCTTTAGGAGCTCCACAACATGATCCTGCCTAATAGGCTCAATTGGTTCATAGATGAAAACGAGAACTTCACGATCACCTTTCTTTATCCTGATATGTGAAGGTGTCGTTGTTTCTTTTGTAACAGCGCTTGATATGACCTTTATCTTTCCGTCTTGTTTTTCTAGAGTGATTTCTCCTTCGAGGGAATTGATTCTGTGTGTAAGCGGGATGTCTGGATAAACAATCTCTTTTTCAAAAAACTTTCCTTCTCTTGATGAACCTGTGACTGATAAAATATCTCCTATAGGAGGATCGTCCTTGCTTATAATTTCTATACTACCTGTCTGATCTTCCAAAACAAAACCGTTTTGTGCACGCTGTTTAACAACACCTATAATATTTGATGTTGATGAAATATCCATTGCCTTGTTTATAGATGTTGCGTTTAATTTTTTTGTTAAAATGTTCCTTATGCCTTCATATTTTTTGTTGTAATAATCAATAAAGTCTTTTGGTATCACCTGTTTTTTCTTTTTGAAGCTTTTGATAATAATTTCGATCTGTTCCTTGGTTATTGGTTTGGTTGTTATTTCAAGTTTATTTTCTTCCTCTT
>JAHIRU010000076.1 GCA_018818465.1 Nanobdellota archaeon | reverse complement strand
TCTACTTTCTGGTTTATCAGAGATTTCAGAACACCTACCTCAATCTCAAGTTCTGCTATTCTTCCTGATCTAGATTTAACAAGCCTTTTGAGCTCAGTTACAGGTAATTTTTTCCATTCTTTCATTCGTTAGAATTGTTTTTTACGTATTTAAGATTGAGTAGCCCCGCCCGGATTCGAACCGGGGTCTGAGGTTCCAGAGACCTCAATGCTTAGTCCTCATCTTTTAATAAAAGATAAGTTTGACCACTACACTACGGGGCTATGATACCAATGTTTTACTTATAGCTTTATTTATTAAAAAGAATATATTAACTATAAGGTTGTGGTTTTGGTGAAAATACTTTTGTTGCATTCTGACTTTATTGAATGGGAACCCAAAGAAAGGGCGATAAAGCAGGCTGAAGAAGTAGATAAAGTGTCCATAAAGGTGAAGGATGTTCTTGTGGTGTTTACAGCTGTCGAGAGAGAGGATGAAAAGAACACAGAAGCTGTCTCCGCGAACGCAGTCGCTGAGATAGAGAAAGTTTTAAAGCAGGTAAAAGCCAAGAATGTCGTCGTTTACCCTTACGCTCATCTTTCTTCTGATCTTTCATCTCCATCAATGGCATTGAAAACTTTGAAGCAGATGGAAGGTTTGTTAAAAGAGAAAAATATTTCTGTTAAGAGTGCTCCATTTGGTTGGTACAAATCGTTTGACATCAAAGTAAAAGGGCATCCACTATCTGAGCTGTCCAAACAGATAACTGTGCAAGGGGCAGGAGAAGTTAGGGGTGATGTATCTGAAGCTCTGAAAGCTGAAGAGACATTGAAATCTCATTGGTACATAATGGATCCAACCGGGAAGTTGCATAAGATAGAAATGGTTGGAGATAAAGTAAAGGGTTATGATTTTGCTAAACATAAAAACCTTGAAAAATTTGCTGCTTATGAAATGAAAAAAGTTCGCGTAGCAAAAGAAGAGCCACCACACATCCCATTAATGAAAAAAATGCAGTTAGTTGGGTATGAACCCGGTAGTGATCCTGGGAATCTCAGATATGCACCAAAAGGCAAACTGATAAAATCCTTAATAGAAGACTTCACTACAAGGAGCATGGTGGAAGCGGGAGCTATGCAGATAGAAACTCCAATAATGTATGATTATGAACATCCTTCTTTGAAGAAATATATGCATCGATTCCCTGCAAGACAGTATAGAATACAAACTCCAAATAAAGAAGTTTTCTTAAGATTTGCTGCTTGTTTTGGAGCTTTCCTTATAATGCATGATGCAAATGTTTCATACAAAAATCTACCATTATGGCTATATGAAATGGCAAGATATAGTTTTCGTGTAGAACAGCGCGGAGAGTTGAGTGGTTTGAGAAGATTAAGGGCTTTCACTATGCCAGATTGTCACTCATTCTGTGCTGATATGGATCAAGCAAAAAATGACTTGCTAAAGAGATTGGATCTATCACTTAAACTTCAAAAAGGTTTTGACTTAGGTAAAAATGACTTCGAATTCGCATTAAGAATGGTTAAGGATTTTTATGAAGATAACAAAACATACGCAAAAAAGATAGCTAAGAAATGGGGTAAACCAATACTTGTTGAAATGTGGGATAAGAGATTCTTTTATTTCATACTGAAATACGAATTCAATTTTGTCGATTCTTTAGACAAAGCATCAGCATTAACAACAGATCAGATAGATGTAGAGAATGCTGAAAGGTATGGAATAGCATTCACTGATAAAGATAATAAAAAGAAACATCCTGTCATACTACATTTGTCACCTTCTGGCGGAATAGAAAGGGTGATGTACGCAATTCTTGAAAAAATGCACATGGAAAAACAGAAAGGCAAAAACGTTACATTCCCTCTATGGCTGTCGCCAACACAAATCAGATTATGTCCTGTAAACGATTCTTTCAATTCTTATTGCAAGAAAATCGCAGAAGAAATGAAAAAAGAAAATATACGCGTAGATATTGATGACAGGGTTGAATCTGTAGGAAAAAAGATTAGGGATGCTGAAGCAGAATGGGTTCCCTTTATCATTGTGATAGGAAGTAAAGAAAAAAAAACCGGAAGTCTTTCTGTAAGGAAGAGAAAAACAGGAAAAGTTAAGTCAGTCAAATCGTCTTCTCTGATAAGGGACATCAAGAAGGAAACAGATAGCTTCCCTTACAGGCCATTACCTCTTCCTGTTTTGTTAAGTAGGAGACCTGTGTTTAATATCTGATATAACTTTCTAATGCTAATTGTAGAATGTCTCTTTTTGTCCTGTTGCCCCACCTTTTACTAAAACTGGTTATTTTTACGTTTTGTGAAAAATTTATTTTATCTGCAAAAATTTTTATATTTCTTAATCTTGATATTCGTAATTCATTAGATCTCGGTGTATTGAATTCTATAGAAAAATCTTTATGTAAATCCTTTAATTGTTCCATAACCTGTTTATTGGATGTATATGCTATTAATTCACGTATTTGTTTGTCTGGATTGAAAATAATACATCCCTCATCATCCCAAAAAGCTCTCAAGAAAGTTTTCTTTATTAGACTATTTCCTTTCATCACACAGTTTGGAATCCTGGCATCTGTTCCTTCGGATGTTGAAAAAGATGGTGTATATTTTAACAGATCTTCTGTTACTTGTTTAGAATGGCATCTCAATGTAAATAATTTGTTTTTTCTTTTAATTTTTGATTCAAGGTTATATACTTTCTTTATATCAGATTCTACCTCCTTTATAAGAAAATCATTATTGTTATAGTAAGCTATACCATAATCATGTAACGTCCCATCAAACATTATATGTGATATCAATCTTATTTTTTCAAGAGGTGGTTTAGCGCCTTGTTTAGATATCTTTTTTGTTGAAACCTCCCATGCATTCTTTAGTTTTCCAGATCTAAAGGCCGCTACTCCTCCTTTTTTGGCTATTTTAACTTTATGATCATAAATTCTTTTTTCAAGTCTTTTCTTACCTTTCTTTGTCATTATAATATTTCTAGAATATCTCCAAGCAGTATTATGATTACAATCAACTTTATTTGCAATCTCATATATTGTCTTACCCTTCTTTCTCATCTGTTTTATTTTTTTAATTTTTTGATTAGAGAGTCTGCATTTATTAGCTGATCTTTTAATTGCTCTATCCAAATTTTGTTTTATTTTTTTCTCATAAATCTTTTTACCTTTTGGGGACATTTTTACTTTTTTGCAGTAGATTATAGTATTGCTTTGTGAACATCCTATTTTCTTTGCAATTTCACTTGTAGTAAACCCTTCCTTTCTCATTTTCCTTATCAGGGATTTTTCCCTTAAATTCAGAAATTTCACTATCTCACGTCCCTCAATTTCACTATTTTCATCTGTTTATGTTGAATCCCACTAAAAACAGCAGGCTTGATTTCAACTTCGTTTTCCATAAAATTGGATAGATAATAGTAAACCGTTGCTATAGGCATTTTTACCTGTCTTGCCAGTTCTCTTATCCAAATTCCTTCTTTTTTGTTGTTTTTAAGAATTTTAGTAATTTTTTCAATTTTCTTATCGTCAGGTCCCTTTGACATATAATCACATTGAACAGCTGTTCAATATATATTTGTATTTAATATTTATAAGCGTTTCGTATTCTAGAAGGATTCTCACACAGACCATTACCTCTTCCGTTGCTAGTCAGCAAGAGGCCTATTTTCTACGGATAAAGACACCTTATGATGCCGATTTATTCGCTTGATAGCGAAAACGAAATCGACAATATGCTAAAATATTTTTTTCAAAACAAATGGGTTGGGAAACGCTTATAAACTATATTGCTATAATTTTATTACCAAAAAAAATAATTGATTTTTAGGTGAATTATATGGCAAAAAGAAAAATTAAAGCGAAAAAATACTACATCATGAAAGCAGGAAAGACACGTTCTATCTTTACAGGAAGACAGCCACGACAAGCAGCACTAAAAGCGGCAACAAGAGGGTTCAAGGAAATCAAGCTTAGAGAAAGAGGAAGAAGAAACAAGGACGGAACATACACAGTTCATATGTTTAAAGGAGCAAGAGAAAAAGTTTCAGTGGAAGCAAGCAACGTAAGCTGGTTGCCAGCAAAAGTCTGGAAGCCAATAGTAAAGAAAGTTGGTGTAGAAAGAATTACAAAAATATAAGGCCGAAAAAATGACGGCTTATAACAAGCCGTCTAGTTGTTAGGCCTTTCTTTTTTATTTTTTTTAAACAAGGAAAAATAGGACTAGATTTCCGAAAAGTAATGTTATAATCAGTGTGATCAGAAACACTGGTGCAAATCTTATTCCATCTTTTATTTGAATTTCTCCGCCGTTCTTTTTGAATTGTTTAATACCTTCTTCAGTAAGACCTTTCCAGCGTTCGTTTGCAGGAACATCCCCCAATCTTAGATTTTTTGTATCTATGGTTTTTTTGAAAAGTGTTTTTTCTACGAATCTGCCGTAATGGAAGAATATTGAGAGGAAAAGGAATAAAACAGGAAATAATAACATTGGAATTACATTTTGCAAAGTTACTGAAAGATTAATTACTGCATGATAAGACATTGATATAGAGAATATCAAAAGTATTATGAATGGTATCAATATTGTTTTTGTTTTAGATCTCAATTCTTTAGAGAATTTTTTAATTTGTTTTGGTGATCTCAAACCAAGGCCTATTGAATATATAATTAAATATGAAAATGATACGAAAAAGAAGTTCATTAACAGCATCAATTGAAATGGTATCAAAGTTAGATTTAATTGCGGGTTTATTAGGGAGAACCATTGCGCTGCAGGAAACAAAAAACCCATTGCTCCCATGAGCCATGCATCACCATCGCCCCACTGTTTCAAAAAATATAATGCGAATCCAAACCCTAGAAATATTCCTCCTGTTGCAAGTGATGTTAAAAACAGTGTTACGTCATACGCAATGAATGAAACAATACCATGTATTGCTAAACCTATGATTATCATCACATAAGGAACTATTTCAGGAAATTCTGTTGTTTTAAGATCCCAATAGCCTGCAATACCAAAACCAACAAGACCTGTAATAACCAACAACCAGCTGAATATGATCATGTTTATTATTTGCTATGAGAAGATAAATAATGATTATATTCGTGTGTTTATTGACTGTATGGTAGTTAAATACCGAAACATTTAAATACTCCAATCTAATATTATTATGCGCGAAAACAAAAACCAGTTGAATTTGTTTATAGATGAAGAAATCAATAGTGATAGTTCCCTAACCCATTCTGATTATACTAATGCCGAATCAAGAATTAAAGTTCCTAAAAAGTGGAATATAAGAAAAAAGGACTTAGCAACATTAGCCTCAGGGGGTTACGATGCTATAGAGAACATTTTTTGTGGCATTCATAATCTAGATATGCCTTTTGAAGTTTTGGATTTAATGAATCCTGATGAAATTATTTCATGCTATTATGCAACGGCATTGTTAAAATATTGTAATGCTCATCTGAAGTCCGGCTTGCCTAAAGAGTTTGGTGATATTGTTAAGGAAATGAACAAAGAATCTTATGGTTCAGCAATATTTAGAAATATGGCTAAAAATTGCAAAAGAGAACTTCCTTATAAACCAAGTGATCAACAAAGAAGACTTAAACAAATCAGTACTGAATCAAAAAATGAATTTGTTGATTCATTTTTTGAACCTGTAATTGTTTCAGAAAAATATGTTCATAAAGATGACTATACTAAAAAAACTTTTTATGATCCGAATATAGACGGCAAAGACAGAGCAATTTATGTTGATCGTGCATGGACTTTTTTTAATGATCTTTGGGAAGAAAGAAACGAATTATATGAATTGTTGGTTGGAGATAGATAAGAAACTTATTGATGATGTTTACAATTATACGCAAAAAATGCTTAAAAGGGATTCATAATCACTTCTTCTTTTTCTTGTTGCCCCTGTCTTCTTCTTTTTCCTCTAACTTTTCGAGAATTTGTTGTGTGCTTTCATTTTTTGTTTTTTCTATTTTATTTTCTGCTACAGCCATAAGAAGTTCTTTCTTTTGTTCAAGCGGTTTGATTTTTTTGACTTTCTTTTCTATCATCCTTTCTATTTTCTTGCCTTTACATCCATTCTTTAGTTGACGATGGCTGATTATCTTTGCTAATATCGAGCTCAGCAAGATTGAAAGCATTATTACTACGAATATTATGTTCACCATTCTTTCTGCCAGCAATTCTATTCCAACAATACTGCTACCAAGAGCTATAACAGAAGCAGCGATTATTGGTGCCATAGCAGCAGCAGCTATTCCTTTTGGTGCAACAAAACTCATCAAAGCTAGATCTGATCTTGAGAAATTGTGCCTTACACCACCCAATGTTAGCATTAGGAATATTGGTCTCAAGAATATGCTTATTGTGAAGAATACCAGTATCAAGAACAGTTCATGTAATCCAAATAGAAGAGTTACCTGTGCACCGAATAGAGTGAAAACAGATATCCTCAACATTTCTGAGATCTGATCATCAAATCCTCCAATCTCTTCTTTGTGTTTTACAAGCATTTTACCTGCAACAAGGCCACAGACAGCCACTGCTAAAATTCCTGAACCGCCTATGTTTTCAGCAAGCGCATAAGTTATAAGTGCTACTGCGAACAGCAAAAGAGCACCATACTCTCTTTGCATGCGTTTCAGCATTATTGCAACAAAGACTCCTATTAAAAGACCTGTGCCTGCACCAGCGGCTATCATCTCCCAGAACTGAGAAAGGTAAACTAGCGGTGTGAAAAGTGCTCCTGGTTCAAGAGCAACAACATCAAGGAAAATTAAAGGCAACAAAACTGTTAATGGTGAATTGAATACAGATTCTATCTTGAGTACAGAAAGTGCTTTTCTAGATTTAGGAAGCACATCCTCGAAAGCGAAAATAACCCCGCTACCTGTTCCTGATATCACCGCACCTAAAAGCATTGCGAATACAAGCTCTATGCCAAAAATCAGATGTGCAACAAATCCTAGGAATATTGTTGAAAATACAACACCTATAACAGCTAATTTTATAGAAAGACCTGATACTCTTTTGAAAAGGCTAAAGCTTAGTTTAAAGGTACCGCTAAACACTATCAATATTAATGCCAGTATGCGAAGAAAATCAGGAATATTACCCATTGCACCAACATCAACTAGATTAATGTTTATGTATTGCGATATAATCGGGTTGAAAGCAAGTGTGGGTCCTAGAACAAGACCAAGCAAAAGCAAGAAGAACGTATCTGGAATTTTCCTTTTTTTGAGCACATTTGCTATCAATATACCAAAACCTAGAAGTATACCGAAATATGTAACAGTTAACGTTAAGTCAAACAGTGATGCCATATATTAATTATTATAAAAAGTTGCTTATATTATTTGAGAAAACCTGAATAAGTTTTTTTGTAAAGCTCTGAGTTTTCCAGAGCTTTCTCATCTCTTCTGTACAAATCATCCTGGATTTTTTTACCTGTTTGGTTCTCCCATTCTTTTATATTTGTTCCTTGATTCTTTTGGTTCACATCCCTGTACCATTCTGGTATAACATTGAATGCGCAGAATGGTATTATCCTTCCATCATTCATTGCGTAATGTATGCAACATCTTTTTACTCTCTCTATATCGAAATTAAACTTATCCATGAAGGCCATCATACCAACAAATAGAGAGTTTTTGTGGAAATCTCCAAGTGCTGAATAGTCGTGTTTCATTAAAGAGTTATAGAGTATTTTAGCTAAGCTGAAACCTTTTGGTGCTTTGTTTTTGTCTATGAAGCTTCTCAACTTGAAAAGCAGCTTTGATCCAACAATATATTTGCTTTTTCCTGCATGAAGATCGTCAGCCTTTTCTCCCAGATATTCCAGAAGCCCATCTATGTCAACAAATCTTGAAATTGGTATCATCTTTCCGTTTTGGTTGAAAATATAGGTCGCCATTCCACAGGCGAAATGTGATGAAAGGTCATACTCTGCTTTTCCTGTCAACCCTTCAACAAATCTTGTGAAATTTGCCAAGGTCGGAACAGGATAGAAATCATCTTCTGTAACTTCGCCGTTTGTCTGTTCTTCTATTCTTTTAATAGTATCTGGTATTGTTATTCTATGCTGCTCTCTTTCCTTTTTAGGCATCATTCCAACAAGCGATACTGGTTGGAAGTTAACTGATCTGACAACATCAATGTTTTTGAAACCAAATCTTAGAATATCACCGACCTGGTGATCGTTTGTTCCTCTAATAACAGTTGGTACAAGAACTACGCCAAGACCGACTTTTCTGCAATTATCAAAAACGCCAGGTATTTCCCAATGGTTTTTTATGTTTGATTTTCCATCCAGACCATCGAAGCTTAAATAAAGTGTATTAACGCCAGCCTCTCTTATTTGTTTTGTAAATTCTAGGTCTTGGGAAATTTTTATACCATTGGTATTCAATTGAACATGATCAAAATTCTTTTCTTTTGCCAATTTAATTAAATCTACCAAATCCGGCCTTAAGGTTGGTTCACCACCAGTCAGTTGAAGTGCATTACAAGGAACAGGTTTTTCATTTCTAAGCACGTCCAACATTTTTGATATCTCTTCTCTTGTTGGTTCATAAATATAACCAAGCTTTCCTGCATAGAAGAAGCAATACCAACAGTTCCTATCGCAGCGTGTTGTAAGAACAACATTAGCAAGTGCTGTGTGACTTTTGTGCATATTACACAAACCACAATCTTTTGGGCATTCTGGATTCTCTTTATCAACATTAGGATTTTCTATGCTCTTACCATCATGTGCATATTTTTCTGCTCTCTTATACAATTTGTAAGAACCCCAATACAAATCCTCCACTTCGCCGTGTTCAGGGCATTCTTTCTTTATCCAGACCTTATCATCCCTTTCGAAAATCTCTGCTGATAAAATCTTGTTACATTGCGGGCAAATGGAAGTTGTATTTCTTATATGCTGCAATAAAATCACCAACTTTTAATACTTATTAAAAGTATTAAATATTTAAATACTTAACGCCAAGATTTTTGTATGACAACCTCAAAAGAGATAGAAGAAAGAATTTATTCTACTTTCTCAGAAGTTGCAAGCTCTATCGGATATTCGCCTCTGCATGGCAAGATAATAGGCGTTCTTCTTGTAAAGAGTGAACCAACATCACTCCAAGACCTTGCAAAGGAAACAGGCTATTCAGCTTCGATGATCTCACTTAGTATAGACTTTTTAGAGGTTTTAGGCGTTGTTAAGAAGGTCAAGAAGACAGGAGACAGGAAGCTGTACCTCTCCTTGCATGGAGACCTGTTGGAAGCCCTGAAAACAGCCATAGTACTGCGTACAAGCAAGAGCATAAAAACATCACTGACTGGCTTCGAAGAAGCTAAGAAGGATCTTAAGGACATTAGCAGTACTGGAAAGGATAAAGAACGCATTGTAAATACCATAGATGTTCTAGAAAAGGAAATCAAACGCTTAGATAAATATATGAACATACTATCTAAAATAAGGTTGCCTTAACAGAACTCACATACTTTGTCTTGATGATTTTACCTTATTTTTGTAATCCTCTCCTATTGTCCCAAACCCGCCTTTTAATTTCAACCAGTATCAGGACAATAAACGATACTCCTAATATAAGAGCCCATTCATTCAATCCTAGCGGCGCTGTCTTGAAGAAGGTTTGCAGGAATGGAATGTACACAACAGCAAGTTGTAACATTATGGATGCACTCATTGCAAGTATGAGTTTATTGTTAGAGAATATGCTCATGCCAAACTTTATCCTAACAGTCTGCACCCTCACCATTTCAAATATAACCAATGTTGTGAAAGCGGATGTTGTTGCTATTATAGCTCCCTTAGAAAGCATAATAGAAAACACAAACAGTGTTCCTATGGCTATTATTATGCCTACAAAAATTATGTCTGAAAGCATGTCCCTGTTGAGTATGTTCTCTTTAGGGTTTCTGGGTGAACGTTCCATAATGTTGTTTGATGGCGGATCAACACCTAGTGCCAACGCAGGCAATCCGTCTGTTAGCAGGTTTATCCAGAGAAGCTGTATAGCTGTTACAGGTATCAGTATTGCTCCAGTGACTGGATCAGAGAAGCCAATCAAAAGTGCTAAAAGAATAACAAGCACTTCTCCCAGATTACTTGACAGCAGGTACTGTATAAATTTCTTTATGTTGTCATAAGTAGCTCTTCCCATTTTGACAGCAGAAACTATGCTAGTGAAATTATCATCGCTTAATATCATATCAGAAGCTTCTTTTGCAACATCTGTTCCGTTTATGCCCATTGACACTCCTATGTCAGCTTTCTTTAGCGCTGGTGCGTCATTAACGCCGTCACCAGTCATTGCAACAATGTGGCCTTTTTTCTGTAGTGCAGTCACTATTTTCATTTTGTGTTCCGGGTTAACCCGCGCGTATACTGTTATATTCTCCACAATCCTGCTGAATTCTTTTTCACTCATTTTATCTAATTCTGCGCCTGTAAGCGATTTCTGACCCTCCTCAAACATGTTTATCTCTTTTGCTATGGCTATTGCAGTATCCCTATGGTCTCCGGTAATCATGACTATTTTTATTCCTGCTTTTTTGCATGTAGCTATGTCCTCCCTAACGTGCTTTCTTGGAGGATCCATCATTCCTATCATTCCTATAAAAGTCAGCCCGTTTTCAGCCTCTTTTTCTTCGATTTTTTTAACTTTCTTGAAAGCTATTCCAAGAACCCTGAGAGCATCCTTAGATAGATTGCGGTTTATGTAAAGTATTTTTTTCCTATCTTCCTTTGAAATTGCAACAGATTGACCGTTTTTTAGAATATGCGTGCATCTATCCAGAATGATTTCAGGCGCACCCTTAACAAAAGATTGCATACCGTTATTGTTTCTATAAATAACAGACATTCTTTTTCTTTCAGAGCTAAATGGGAACTCTTCTTTGAATTCGTATTCCTTCTTGATTTTATTTAAATTCAGTATTTTTGCTGCCGCAATTAAAAGCGCTCCTTCAGTAGGATCTCCTACAATAGAGTTGTTTTGAGATAAAGAAGCATTGTTGCATAGAACACCTGTTGTCAGCAATAACGACAGATCGCTGTCTTTTAATGGATCTATTTTCTCACCTTCATAAAGGAAATTCCCTTCAGGTACGTAACCCTTGCCAGTTACATCAATTATTTTGCCGTTAATGAATATCTTTCTGACAGTCATTTCATTCCTTGTAAGGGTGCCTGTTTTATCAGAGCATATTATTGTTGTTGATCCAAGAGTTTCAACAGTAGAAAGCTTTCTTATTATAGCATTTTTTTTAGAGAGGCGCTGTAAAGATAATGCAAGTGTTATGGTGACCACAGCAGGAAGTCCTTCTGGTATCGCTGCAACTGCAAGAGCTATGCCAAGAATAACCGAATCTATGATTGCGCTTTGCATGTTGCCTGTTCCGAGGAGCACTCCGCTTTTAAGCAACATTATGATTACAACCAAAGCACAAATTCCCATAATCATGAATCCCAGATTTTTTCCAAAAACACCCAATCTTTTCTGAAGAGGTGTTTCTTCTTCCTTTACATCTTCTATCATGCGAGCTATTTTTCCCATTTCTGTCTTCATGCCGGTTTCTGTAACCACCCCCATGCCTCTACCGTATGTAACCATGGTTCCCATGTATGCCATGTTTTCCCTGTCAGCAATCTGTGCGTTTTTTACCGGCGTTGTGTCTTTATTGACTGGAACCGATTCTCCGGTTAATGATGATTCATCAAGTTTTAGTGTAGTGACTTCCAGTATTCTCATGTCTGCCGGAATCTTGGTTCCTTCATAAAGCAGAACAATATCGCCAGGAACCAGCTCCTTGCTCTTTACTGTCTTTCTTTTCCCTCCACGTACGACAATTGCCTCTGGGCTTGCAAGCTTCTTCAATGCCTCGATTGCTTTTTCTGCTCGGTATTCTTGAATGAAACCGAATATTCCGTTCAGGATAACAATTATCATAATCACAGCAGCGTCTATAGGGCTGTTAAGAAGTAGTGCTGAAACAATAGCTGCTGTAATAAGAATTATTACAAGTAAGCTGGTGAATTGGTTTATAAAAATCTTTAGCTTGTTTGTTTTTTTCTCTTCCTTAATTAGGTTTTCTCCGTATTCTGTAAGCCTTCGCTGCACCTCTTTTTCAGAAAGGCCTGACATGCTGGATTCAATTATTTTGAGAACTTTTTCTGTCCCCATTTCATGCCAATTGTTAACCGACATAAATAATAATATATTTGATTTCTAATAAAGTCTGAAATATTTATCCAAATATAGCAACTATTCCAAGCTGTTCTAGAATGAATACCACATAAATCAGTAACAATATTATGGCTTCATTACGCGTAATTTTTCCTTTTTCTGAAAAATAATACCAAACTAGCATTGTTGAAAGTATTATGAAAGGTACCATTCCAGCTAGCGGAACCACATTAAGCGTTGTTGTGCTTATCAATGCTATTATGCCTAGCACAATAGTTATGTTGGTTACTGCTGAACCTACTATATCTCCCATTGCAAGCGCATATTGTTTTTTCTTAACAGCTGTTATTGTAACTGATAATTCTGGTATAGATGTACCAGCAGCAACAATGGTTGCTCCTATAAATATAGTTGAAACCCCCAGAAGTGTTGCTAGATTGATGGATGAATCAACCAGCATTCTGCTTGATGCTAAAAGAAGGGCAACAGATATGGAAAACTTTAAGATGACCATTGAAAGCCTCTGCTTTTGAAAGAACTTGAATACAGCATTTTTGTATTTCTTTTTTTTCTTGGGAAGAATTAGTATTTCGCTATCCTCAAACACTTCTGCACTTACTCTGCCCCCTTTATAGAGCTTTCCCATCATGTAAATTCCAAGTACTATTAATATTGCACCGTGAATGACATTCAAATAAGATTGGGAGAAAAATATTATTGTTATGACAGATGTGATAAACAGGTACTCTATAAGGCTGGGCGTTTCCTTTCTTTTTACATGAATTGTTCCTGCCACAAGAATCGCTCCTCCTATAACTACAGTAAGATTAAAGAGATTGGAACCAAGAACGTCTGCAACAGCCAAGTTGGCTTCTCCCTCAAGCGTCGCAAAAATAGAAACCATTATTTCAGGCAATGACGTGGATATGGCTACGAGTATAAACCCTATAACAAATGTGGAAACTCCAAGCATTTTTGCCAGGGTAACAGCGTATCTGATAAGCCAGTCGCTAGATTTGTATATAATGAACACGCTAATAGCCAGTAGTATGATTGTGGTAAAGATGTCTACCATGCATATTATATTGGTTTTGATTGGATAAAAAAACAAATTCAGTCAAAAACATTTATAAACTCTTCTTGCTAATTTGTTACCATGATTATACCAATTCGTTGCATGAGTTGTGGAAAGCCTGTTGGACATCTTTGGGAACAATACCAAAAGGATATTAAAACAGGCAAGAATAAGAAGAATGTCCTAGATAGTCTAGGACTAGAAAGATACTGCTGTAGAGCGCTATTTATGTCGCATGTAGACACATTAAAGGATGTAGCAAGATTCAGACAGTGATTAATCAAAGATCCTTTCTTGCAATTATTGTGACTGATGTCTGACCTACGTCTACTTTATCCATTCCTATAAGGAATTTTATTCCTTTTCTCTTTGCTACGTTGTGAAGATTCTTATCAATCTTACCATCGAACACAACAGTTTTTACATTACTCATTGTTTTTATTGTGTTTTCTAGTTCTGTTACAGGAACCTTTCCCAACAGCTGATCGTTTACATCAAATATACATGCAGCTCTGCTACCCACAAGCTCTTCAAGAGTCTTCTTAAAAGTTTCCCTGTCTTTTTCTGTTAATCTGATCTGTCTTGTTCTTGGTGCAGATTCATATCTTCTTTCGCGATCTCTCTCTGTTCTTTTTTGTGGTTCTCTCAGTGTTTGTTTATAGGCCTCTTTTTTATATTCACTTTTTACTGATGCATTAGATTCATTATTTGATTCAGATCTGAATTGCTCTACAGAAACTTTGTCTCTAAGAGCTTTGTACACCTCTTTTTTTGTAAGCTCTTCAACTTCTTTGCCTTCTGGAGCAACTGCTACATTATCTATTTCTGTTAGCTGCATAAGTTCCTTTATTATTAGTTGTCCGCCTCTGTCACCATCAACAAGAACTGTGACTATTTTCTTTTTTGCAAGATCGATAACAGCAGGAGGAACAGATGTACCTTCTAGTGCAATTGTGTTTCTTATGCCAAACTTCAAAAGATTCAAAATATCTGCTCTACCTTCGACTATAATCATTTCTTCAGATTCATGAATGCTTGGTCCACAAGGTAGACCATTGTAATTTGATATCTCTTCTGTTCTTATAGCCTCTTTTATCTGTTCTGAAACCTCAGCAGAATCAGGAACGCCTGACTCTATTAAGTTTTTAAGAATATCTTTTGCTTTGTCTACAACGTATTTTCTCTTTAAAGAACGAGTATCCTCTACACCGTCTAGTTTTATTATGGCTGTGCAAGGACCAACTCTTTCAATTGTTTCAAGTGTTGCAGCTATCAATGCTGTTTCAGCAGCATCTAATGAAGAAGGAATTATAATTTCTCCTTCGGAATTTCCTTGTTCAGATTTTATATTAACTTCAATTCTTCCGATTCTGCCAGTTCTTTGAAGCTCTCTTAAATCCAGACTTGAACCTAGCAAACCTTCGGTCTGACCGAAGACAGCTCCTATTACGTCTGGTTTTTCTATTACTCCTTTTGCTTTTATATTAGCTTTTATTATATATTTTGTCGATGTTGGTGCCAATTTTGACATCGTAATCATCCTCCTACTAGGAACCTGTTAGGCAAATTTGCCGGTTCCTAGAACATCCAATTATATTTTAACGTCTTCTATTGCGTTTTTTCCGAATTGAGTGAAGAGTTTTCTCAACCTCTTATTCGGATGTATTTTATACGCTTGAAGAAGCTTTGTCAGCTCTGCTGCAAGCTCCTTTCCTTTTTCATCGAAGTCTGTAAGTATTACAACTTCCTTTACCTTTTTGTTAGCAATCTGTTCAACAACCTTTATTAAAGATCGTCCGTTGATTGCAATTATGTTTTTGGCAGACAAACTGACTGCTTCAAGAGCTTTTATATCGTTTCTACCTTCAACAATAATTATATTCTCTTTTATCTTATTGACAATAGCCAATAATTTCTCAGTATCTAATTTCATTGTGTTTCACGATTTGTTTATTTTATTGTGTCAATTATATCTGTGAACGTTACCATGCCTTTTATTTCATCGTCTTCTGTTATTGGAAGAGCTCCTATCTTCTTTGCTAACATCAATTTGATTGCATCGTTAACGCTTGTTTCAGACTCAACTGAAACAATTTTTTTGTTGACCAGATGTTTTATAGGCCTCTTCTCTGTTTTTAAATTTTCCAAGTTTCTGTTCACATTCAAGAAATAAAGAAGATCATGAACTGTTATCATCCCCGTTGTTATGCCTTTTTCTGTTACAGGAAATCTCCGAAAACCTCCCATGCACATCATTTGTGAAACTTCATTTATCGGGAAGTGCTCTTTGATTATCATGGGTTTTACCATGATATTTTTGATCATTAATTCTTTTGATCTCTTTTCAGGACTTTTTAGAAACCTTGTAAACATGGCTTCTATAAGATTCCTTTTAGACAGAATACCTAATATTTTCCCGCTGTTATTAACAATAGGAAGTGCATTCTGACCAGTTTTCTTGAATATGTTTAAAGCTTGTCTGATACTCTGATTTTTTTTCAGAGTGTGAACATCAATATCCATTATCTTTTTTATAGGCGAGTTTATTCCATGTATGTTTTTCGCCTTTATTTTTTTATACGTTGCTTCTGTTTTGCTGGTAACATAGTCGTTATATCTGTTATCTCCGCCTAAATATCCGAGGACGTCAATGTCTGTCACTAAACCCTTAAACATTCCTTCGCTATCCACAACAGCTACTCTGCTTCCCCTATCAGACATCAACATCTTCAGAACATTTCTGATGGATGCTGTTTCCTTGCAGACAGGAAAGTTTATTGAAGCTATTGAAAGCGCAGGCCTTTTAGGGTCAATTAATTCATCAAGCCTGTATCGCAACATATCATCACTTGGATAATTGTTAATGTTTCGGTTTATAAATTAGAACAGTTATATATAAAGCTAATGGTATTTGTCACTAAGAAATAGTGTTTTAGTAGATAAGTACAAAGCTTAATGGTATTTGCAGTGTTTGTGTTGGTTCTGGTAGAGTGAAATCACAGAACTCGTAGTATTCAATTTCGAAACGTGTTGAATATCGATCCACTACCATACTGTATGAAAGATCATGCTCTATTTTGAAATCTGTAACATCCTGGTTCAAAAGACAATATTGATATCCGTTGATTACTGAAAGTGGTTCCCAATCATTAATTTCTGTATCAAAGTAAGAAACTTTCCATCCTCCGTATTGATAAGGAGGGGCATTATCTATACCTATTGCCGTAGGTGCTTTTATTTTAAGACCAAAATCCTTATTTTTCTGATTGTAATTGGATCCTATGAAAAAGAATTCTATAGGATCTGAATTTCCCCATGCATGAATTCCTGCATTGAATACTGCTGGTATAACTTCTCCACCAAACCTGATGGCATCGCCAATATTTATCAAGCCACCGCCCTGCTCGAAAACATCATAATCCCCATTCAGATCACCTAATGGTTCTGCTGTCTGCACTAAAGCGCTCTTAACCTGATTAGCTGTCCAATCAGGATGCAACTGCCTTATTAAAGCTACTGCTCCTGCAACATGAGGAGCTGACATTGATGTACCTGTAAGCGCTATGTATTTGCTTGCCATGCCGTCATCAGTACAAAGTGCTAAATAATCGTCAATAAGACACTGTGGATCATTATCGCACACGATTTCAAGTATATCATCTTCTAAAATTGATCCAGCAACTCTAGCAGCACATATTTTTGTACCAGGAGCTACAACTTCTGGCTTAACTATATGCTGAATAGCTAATCCGTCCGGTTGACTAAAATCCGCAAAATTTGGATATGGTGAAGGTCCCCTACTGCTAGTAACATATAAATATTTTTCCTTATCGATATTACCAACTGTAATAGCAGAAGGCGCTCTAGCTGGAGATCTCACTGTATCATAGTCTGGACCCTCATTTCCCGCAGATATCACAACAACAATATTATATGTATTAACAACATTTTCAACAGCATAAACCATTGAATCATAATACATGCTATTCAAAAGGCTCTCTGGTTTGCCAAAACTCATGCTTATTACATCTGCGCCATCATTATCAGGATCATTATAATTCTGTATTATCCCGTCAGGACCCTTTACAGCCAAATCTAGAGCAATTAAAAATTTTTCTTCTTCTACCAATTCTCCATAATTGTTTATCACTTTGAAATTAAACAAATTTGCTCCTGGTGCAACACCAACAAACTTTCCATCACTAAGCTCGCCTGTGCCCGCAGCAATGCTTGCTACATGAGTTCCATGACCAAACTTGTCATCACGATCCAACGAACCGCCATAGACATCCACCGAGTATAAAATTTTTGGATCATCTGTTGCTAGATCATCATCTAGATCATCAAGATCCTTATTTATAAATGATATTGGAGGTATAGGAAATATTATTTTATCTCCTTGTATGCCGGAATCAAGAATTGCAATAGTTACGCCTGTACCGTCTAAGGTTTCAATGCCAGAAGGTAGGTGCTCTTCTACCCACTCTCTTCCACCCAGCTCATTTCCATGCTCAAAAACCATATCAACGCTCTCATCTAGGTGTAATTCTAAGAACGAATTCATTTCTATGAATTTTATGTCAGCATAATTTCTAGCAAGATTAGCGAATGAAACGATATCAGATCTTGGAACTGTGACAGTTGCTATTGGCGTTATATCAATAAGGCTTTCCAATGAACCACCTATTTGTGAAACAAAATATGATAACTGATTGAAATTCAGTTCGTTTCTATTGAAAAGAATTATCAAAGATATTTCATCTTTGCCTGCATAATCATTAACATCGCTGTCATCGAACATTATCCTTGCTTCAAGAAGTGTTTGTGCTAATTCTGGATCAGCATCAAAAACCCCATCACTGAACATCTGACTGGCTGTTGGAATTACATAGACGTCATAATATTCATCAAACGGCATTATAGCATCGAGTGGTTTTGTTTCCTTTGATTCAAGTTTGAAACCGTCAAGGAACTGGTAGTAAGTAAATGGTCTGAATATATCCATCCTTTCTGGTAAATTAAAAGGTAAAGCGTTATCTGCAGGATCAATAGTAACCCAAAACATCTCATCCCCTAAATACCAAGGATAAGGTTTAGAAGCATCAGCAAAATTCACAAAAACAGCAGAGAAAGTTATAGAAGAAACCAATATCATCGAGGCTAGAACCAAAAGATTCTTTGATAGTTTCCGCTTCATATTGATTTTGGAACAGTAAGCTTTTTAAAGGTTTTCCGTAAAAATGCGTAACTTTATAAGGAATTATGGTTTTTTCACAATTTATTTAATCATCTACGCGAAATAATAATCATGAGTGTTGATTCTGTCCTTTCAACGGTTTCGAAGAAGATTACACCAACTCAAAAAGAGCAAAAAGAAACAAAAGCTGTCGTAGATAATGTCTTGAATACTCTTAACAAGATTTTGAAACCAAAAAAGCTTTCATTCACAATCGCAGGCAGCTTTACACGCGATACCTGGATGAAAGATAAAAAAGAGTTTGATGTTTTTGTGATGTTTCCTGAAGGTACATTACGTGATGATTTACAGAAACAAGGTCTCGCAATTGGAAAAAAGCTTGCAACAAATCTAAAAGGCAAATACAAAATCGCTTATGCAGAACATCCTTATGTTCGCGCAACTGTTGGAAAATATGACGTGGATATTGTTCCATGCTACAAACTAAAAGACGCAACAAAAATAAAATCCGCTGTAGATAGAACACCGTTCCATAATGAGTGGATGTCTAGACATCTTCCTAAGAAGCTTTCCTCAGAAGTCCGTCTTTTGAAGCAATTCACCAAAGGTATTGGTGTTTACGGTTCTGATACAAAGACAGAGGGCTTTTCTGGCTATCTATGCGAACTGTTAACTGTAGAATATGGAAGTTTCAAGAACTTGATCCGCGCAGCTGCAAAATGGGAACCCGGCAAGGTTTTGATAGACATCGCTAACCACCATAAAGACAGACATGAAGAAATCAAGAAACATTTCTCTAAAAGTCCTATGATTATGATAGATCCTGTTGATCCAAATAGGAATGTTTCTGCAGTTGTCTCGCCTGCAAATTTCGTTCGCTTTTCTCTAGCATGTAAAGATTTTATGAAAAAACCAACCACTCGTCCTTTCATGAATTGGATGAAAACACCAAAAAGTTCTTCACAGCGCGCAAAAAAAATCGCTACAGAGATCAAAAAACGTGAAACGGTTCTTCTTGGTATAGAATTCAAACAGCCTGATATTATAGATGATGTTCTTTGGCCTCAATTGAGAAGGACAGGAAATAGGCTTAAAGGTATTCTCGAAGATCATGAGTTTGAAGTCATGAATTGGGATGTGTATGCTGACGGAAACAGGTGTATAATATTTTTGGAACTAAATGTCTGGAGACTTCCTAAAGTCAGAAAGATATACGGACCTGACATATTCGCAGAAGATCGCGTTAAGGAGTTTACAAACAAATACAAGCCAGGACGCGTCTGGGTTGAAGGCGATCGCTGGGTTGCAGAGATTGAAAGGAAATTCGATTCAGCTGAACCGAAATTAAAAGAAACGCTTTCAGATCCGCTGAAAGATCTGAGGGAAAAAGGAATAGCATCTTATGTTGCAAAAGCAGTTCAAAACAAAAACTTTTCGATTTTGAACCAAGCGCAGATTGCATCGCGCGCAAAAAAGAACGCAAGACTTTTAGCATTTCTAGAGAACTTCTTCAGAAGGGATTTTGTTTAGCGTAGCGAAAAGCTTAAATAAACTTTGGTTATTTATCAAATACAAGACGCTATGTAACGATTATCATGTTTACAAATTCAATTAACTTGTCTAACAAGACATCAGATGATACACATATGTGTTTCTGTCTGATTAAAAGAGAATCTTTCGTTCTTTAATCTTGCTAGGTGTTTCAATAGAATTCATTTATTTATCATTCATATATGGGAGGTCTATCATGTATAGGCTAATTACTATTTTTATCAGCATCATGCTGATAAATCTTATCGGATGTGGTGGAAACGATCCTCCACGAATTGTTGGCGGTGACGATTTCACGTTCCAGGGTCGCCTCACCACAATTGAAACAGTTGGTATTCTAAATCCTGATCAAACAACTGTTAAGTTCGGCGACACCGACATTCAACCAGAATTCGTTCGATTGAACGAACTTGGTAATGTTATTGTGAAATTCAGACCTGGCCCATTCAGTCTGGGTTCTTACCTGGTTTCAGTTCAATGGAACGGACTTGAAACCAATGAGATTCTTATGGAAATGATAGGTGAGATTCCTATCAATCCATCAGGGTTTTATGTTCAAGCAATTGGTCCAGAATATGGATCAATCGGAACTGAAGTAATTGTTGATTGTAACGAACTTGGTGATGAAGTCTATGTGTTATTTTACATAGATTCATTCCAGTTTGTTAAAGTTGTTCCGGTACTGGGACCCGAAACAAACAGATTGAGATTTCAGGTTCCAGTAGAGGCAGAAATCGGAAAACAATTCTTCGTTGTTGTTTCAGATAGTGAGGACAGCAGCGAAAATGCTTTTACTATCATCGATCCAACGCCATGAATTTTAACTACTATAGCACCTCCATGTCTTAATTGACATGGAGTGCTTTTTCTTTTTTAATCAATCAAATTATCGGGAGGTATAAGAATGAAGGGAATTTTATTTTCTATGATGATTTTGATTATTTTTTCTGGTTGTAATAAATGCAATATAATTGTACCAGAAATTATTGATGATTGGATAAAAATTGGTAACTATCATCCTTATTCAGGTGTAACTGGAACCGAAGTGTTTGCCTCAATTGAAGGTGAAATAAATCTTACATATTATGATGTGTTTGTGAGATTTTGGGGAAACCATGAATTTTTTCCAATCAGCAATCTCGATGCTGGTAAAAATTCTGTTTATTTCATGGTTCCACAGCAGATGAAAAGAGGAAGTTATTTTTTTACATTTGTTTTCTTTGAAAAAGGAGATGATAAAACCGCTTGGGAGATTTATCCTCCCAAACATTTCAAAATAGAATAATTTTTCTCCACGCCACCAGCGTGGAATTTAGTATTGTCAACTTATAGGCATATCATTTCTTCTTAAACATTGTTAAATCGGATTGCTCTCCGCTGCTGTGGAGAATCTTTTCTTCTGTAACTCCAAGACCTTGGAGAACACGAAGTGCTGCTGGGAGAACTTGATTATGAATGTAATAATCTGGATCATAATCCTTTGCGTCGCTAACTGGTTCTGCACGAGAAGAGATTGAGCCAGTTCCCTTTGTAATTATGTAACCGATTATGTAGCCTTCTTTTACAGTGATACCGCGCTCTTTCATCTTTCTTGCTGCTGCAACATGCGGTCCGACTTGCTCATATTGTGATAAAGATTTTGTTAATCGTGTGTAGATAACCAAATCGTCCATCTTGACTTTTCCAGATTTCAGCTTGTTTATAGTTCTTTTGGTAATCAGTACTGCCTTTTGAATTGATTCCTCTTTCAAAACAGCTAAAAGAACTTTCTCTTGCGTGTCTTTTGCAATTTTAGACCAGTCGCGCCTTACGCGCTCGAAGCCGCGTATTGTCAGATTTCCTTCCTCATCTATGAGAGCATATCGTTTCTTTGCAGCAACGCCTGATTTTGCAAGAACAAAAATTCCTGATTTATAGAAACCCTTGAAATCCAGTTCCATGACTCCTGGTAACATTGCATTGGCTTTGTCGAGAAACTCTTTTGCTGCTTTTTTGGTTTTGATTTTTATGAAAAGAGAATCTGTATCGCCATAAATGACTTCATAATTTAGTTTCTTAGCAAGCTCCATAACGTTTTTTATATAGTATCTGCCCCACGCTGTTATTGATTTTGCACAAACGCGCGAATACCACCTGGAACCAGGATAGCCGTAATAGCCGTAGCTTGCATTAGCAAGGATTTTCAATGCATACTGTCTGCTGTTGAAACGTTTGTATTCCATTGTTTTTGGCTCTAGTTTTTTCATTTTCTTTTGTATGTCAATTCTGCGACGAACAAGATTCTCCAAAACAATTGGTATGAATCCGCGTTTTTCTGTGCAGAAATGATGTTCGTAATCAGGCACCTTTGTCTCCACTTCACAACAATTGCAGTCAACCATTTCTGGTGATATATTATGTGTTATTGTTATTGACGGGTACAGCGACTGAAAATCAAACAGAGCTAGATGCTCATGAATCCCCTCTTTTGGCTCTATTACATAGCCGCCCGCATAAGGCTCTGCCCTGCGCCTGCGCATCATTTCATCATATTTTGGCCTGTTAGGAGCTATTTCATTGCTATTGAAGGCTGCGCGAATCAAAAGCCATTCAACTAATTGGGAATAGGACATGCGTGAGGCATCAAAAGGTGTCTGGCCAACAACGCGTGAAAGCTCGAATATTTGCGGTAAGAGATTCTTTGCAAGCTTTAGTGTTAGAAGAGAATCATGCAAGCAGTATTCGCCTAATGTTTTTATGTCTCCTTTTTTCCACAACTCTTCTATCTCTTTCCAGCTAAGCTTTTCTTTTTTTAGTCCAAGAAGTTCGCGTGCAACTCTGTCTAAAGATAGCACCTCTGTTGAGAGAGAATCTTCTAGAATATTCTCAATGAAATCATAAACATCGATATGCATTCTACCGCGGAAACGTGCAGCAGAGACGCGTCCTCTGCGCCTAAAAATCATATGAGAATCATCTTTTCCTAAAATAATCGGTATTTTGTATTTCTCGCATTTTTCTGCAATTTTTTGAAAATCAAATCTATCTGTGTTGTAGCCGACTATCATATCTGGATTCTGTTCTTTAACAAGCTGAAAAAATCTTTTTATCATTTCTTCTTCGTTTGCAACTGTTTCTACATTAGAAGCTTTGTTTCCATAAGTTATGATTTTTTTGAAATCCTTTGTATCCATCATAGAGATCATAATGATTTCATCTCCTTCTGCTTGTGATGTTTCTATGTCAAATGCTAGAATATGCAACGATGGATATTCTGATATTTCCTCTTCTTTTATTGATTCTATTTTCTCTGCCTCTATAGATAAATCCATGTCTGCATTTGTTTTGATTTCTTTGCCAAAAACCCGTACCCAGCTCATTGGCACTATTCCCTTGTTTATTATATATCTTCTGTAGAATGGAATTGTGTATTCGTACTCTTCTTTTACACCATCAAAGTGCTTTACGGTGTCCCTGAATTTTGGTATATCGGTTGGATTGTTAGAAAATACCTGAATAAAATCATATTCTTTTCCATATAGGTTTTTTTTCACTATTTCAACCCTTGTTGGCTTGCTTCCTTCAATTTCCATTGCCTTTATTGCTTCAACAAGCTTGTCTAAATCTGCGCTTGGTTTTGGAAGCACGTAAAAATATGGATCGAATGTTCTGTCCAGTATAAGAACAGATCTACCAGATTTTGTCTTGCCCCACAAACGGATAAGCGGTTCCTTATCACTTAAAACATAATCAGCGTCAATAATACAAACAAGCTGACCCTTAGAGTTATCAGCTTCAATCATGATTTATGATTGGATTTGCGCTTAAAAAGCCTTTCTTTTACAATTCAATCTCGCCTTTATCCATTTTTTCCTTCAGAAAAAACATTGCAGAATGAAATACAGAAGATGTCACATCGCTTGCCATGCCAGAAAAAACTTCATCTTTTGTTTTCAACGATATCTCAATATCTTCGAATTCGCCATTATCATGATCAAGTTTTTGTTCAATCTTCTTTGAAACCTTTGCAAGGAATATGTGCATCTTTCTGTTGCTTTGACTATAGGCTTCGTAGACTTCTCCTATCTTTGTTAGTTCGTCTGCGACATATCCTGCTTCTTCTTCTAGTTCACGCTTTGCTGTTTGTTCAGGCGTTTCATCCTTATGAACAGTACCAGCAGGAAACTCAAAAACAAATTCCTTAACAGTATACCTGAACTGCTTTATTGTGACGAATTTGCCTTCAGGCGTTATAGGTATAACAACAACACCATCTGAATTGTCTATATAGACCCATCCAATTTCCTTTCCGTCAGGAGTCTGGACTCTGTCTTTTCTGACTGTCATAAAAGGATCCTTAAAAGCAACCTTAGATTCAAGAGTCTTCCATGGTTTCATGTGGTTTAATTGTTGCAACGGATTATAAAAGTTTCAGCTCTGTATAACCAATCGAATTATGTAAATTGTTTCTTAGGGGTAACCTTAGATCTCATCTCCCATTGCGAAGAATGAGAGATGTCTCTTGTTCTGTTGTGTTGGAGACAAGACCCTTCTTTTTGAAAGAAGGGGATTAGGGCTTCATCCATTCAATCTCATAATACTCGTAATCTGATCCCGGTATGATTATCTGCTTTAGAAGGTAGTATGTGATAGCAGTTTCCCTGTCAGTTATGGATAAGAGCAATTCTAGGCCCATGTTACGAGCCTTCTTGAGCAAGGATGCCAACTCCACGCCACCTATGTGCTCGTCCTCGGCCACAGGGACCAACAAATATCTCGGACTATCCTTGGGTGTTTCTCTGATCCAGGAATCCCTGTCCTTTTTTCTGCGATATGCTAGGAATTCTGCTGGATAATCAACATAATCCTTTTTTGTCATTTCAGGAATGGACAAAATGAATGTCTTCTTTACGCCATGAGCTACGCGCACTGCACGGGACCACTCGGATACCAGCATCTTCTGTGTTTTGGGGAAGACGTGAAGCACGTGCTTGGAGTGTATCCAACTTTTTTCGTTTCTGCCAGGCCTTGCGCCTGGGAAGTAGATTCTGAAATGCGCGCCGAACTTGAAGCCCGTCTTGACAACATAACCACGCAAGCGCCAGTCCTCGTAAACATCATAAAGCTGTTTAGTGTATTCTCTTTTCTTTTTTACATCATTTAGGATTGTTTCGGGCTTGATTGGTTTGCCTGTATTTGCATTAATTATTTTCAAACCAAAATGCTTGCTCAAAAATATTGTTTCCATGAAATCTAGTTTCAGAAGGTCGCCACGCTCCTGCTTGTAAATGCCGAGCTGGCCGAACCAATAATTATTAAAAAGGTTTTCAGCAACAGGTTTATCGTCAACAATAGAGTAAAAAGATTCTGGATGCCAGTAAGCTGTTGCTTTTATTTTGCTTTTTTCAAGATTCTTGGAAGGATATTTTTTCCTTTTTTCACTCTTTCCTTTTATGTCTTCAACATCGACTATTCTCTTTGATACAAG
>JAHIRU010000075.1 GCA_018818465.1 Nanobdellota archaeon | reverse complement strand
AGACCAAGTCAATAGAAAAATAGAGTCTTATGTGAAACAATACGTAATTTGCGAAAAGTGTGGTAGACCTGACACAAAAATAGCACAAGAAGGCGATTTTGTTTTCCTTGTATGTGAGGCATGCGGTGCCAAACAACCTATTAAAAAAGTTTAATACGATTAGAATTTTCTATTTCAGTTATTAATTCTCAACAACTATTCCCATCAAATCCCTTGTATTCTGAGCCGTCGCAGTAGCATGGCTTGTTCTGTGTGCTGCTGTAGTAGATGACGCCTTTATTCTCTAAATTGCATTGCATAAGTGCATTGGACGTGGGTATTAGCCTCAACACATCGTTATAAGACGTTGCCATTGTTACCCCGTCACTGCCTATAGTCATCACATTCTTCTCTCCTTCTGTTGGCGTTGTTATAGTGAAATCAATGCTGTTGCTTGGTCCTGTGTACAGTATCTGCGTGCCTAGCTTTATTATGTAGACCGGATTGCTTGCTATAGCAATTCCCAGTCCTGATGAAATTAAAACAGCCGCCACAACAGCTATTATAATAAATTTCCTTCTCATGTTTCAGTCGCCTCCATCCAGATAATGTTTCTGTCTTCAATTATATCATCAAAATCCAGGGGATTTGTGAAATTGAATTCTTCTGCTATGTACATTCCGCATCTCGGTATCATCCAGGACACTACTTTATGTATAGCTCCTAGCATTAATGGATTAAAGCTGTGAACACTTTCTGATGTGAAATTCGACATCCATGCAAAATAATATATGCCTTTGTCCATGGTATGGTTTGCCAAAAGGGGCACTTTTAACAGTTCTGGATGATCGTATTCTTCTGTTAAAAGCACAGCTGATGTGTTTGCCACAACATATCCGCTGGAATTGTATACTGCCATCTTGATGCTCGGATATGGTCCTATTCTACTACTGTTCATTAAAACAGCTTTCATATAAGCTGCATGCAGTCTATGCGTGGTGTGAACAGGGCATATGTAAACCCTGAAATCAGTGCCATATTCAAAGTTTATTATTGGCACTATGTCATCAGCCATGTCTGCATCAATATTTTGGATGAATAACGCATCTTCCACTGTTTGTGCAAACTTCTCGCCTATGTAGATTATTGTTGCATTGAGCGTATACATAGTATAGTTGTCGTCAGTGTCCATATCTTTTGCGTGTATCTGTCCCTGTCCTCCTCGGAATACTGTTGGACCGCTGACCAGTTCATCGTTCACATAAACGCACATAGAATAATTAACATTGTAGTCCAAGCTTAGAGTGTGCTTGATTCCAAGTGTTATGTTGAACAAACTGTTTTGAACTGAATAATTGTAGGTGTGGTTAAAGAACACTCCCAATGAGCATGAATTCAGATCGCTTATCTTTACAGTCAGGTTCCCGTTATTTATCGGGTCTCCTGCAGGATCTGTGACCTTGCCCTGTATGGACATCATCGTAGGATGCGAATGATGCTCTATTATTAACGGTTCTTGTGGTTGCTGTTCAAAAGATACAGAAGCTATTGCAGAATTATTTGGAACGGCATTTTCATCAAAGCTGTTTATCAAAAGCATTGATGAGATAAGAACAACAACAATAACTGGCATAAAAAGATGTAGAATGAATGTTTTCATTAATTTTGAGTCTTTTATGAAATTCATTTTCTCACTTGATTTTTCACTCAAGGTTTTATAAAACTATTTAAGCAAGGAACCAATTCTTCTATGACTATCCAAGATATTCACTATCATGCTGTAATTAATCAATTAAACAACGCCTCTACCAATGGCTTTAGGCGTTTTAAATAAATTAAGCAATTTAATTAGACTAATCTATTTCTCGGAGGTTTGAAATGAGAATCATTATAGCAATGATTATAACCTTATTATTTATCGTTGGATGCTCCGAAGCAGAGCATCCTGTTACTCCAGCAATGGTTCCCAGTGAAACCGGACATACTTTGCTGGGCTCATGGAGCGCAGAGTTTGATACAGATATGCTCCAAGTAGGGGTTACACCAGATAGAAAAACCACTGCTCATTACAATGTCACGTCAATGATTCCGACACCTGGAATCATAGTTAACAGCTATGACCCAGTATCAGAAATCGTTGATGTTGATGTGACAATCAGCAACACATACACACTGAACGGCTATGATGTTCGGCTAATCATCTACACAGACAGCATTGGGCACAAACTAACAAACGCAGACGACTGGACTGGTTTGTATGACATTTCAAGCGGTCTGCCAATCAACCCGTTCAAGGCATATGCAAAGAGTGAACCAAGCAGAATGTTCGCAGGGCAAACCCAACACACTGAGAACCTGCTAATCAAACTGCCTGGAAGCAATCCAAATGTAAACTTCGCTGTGGATGCATCTTTTCCAACCAACTGTGAGGAGCCTTACAGCATAGCTAACTTTTCACAGGGTTACCTATATGAGGAGCCTGGCTCATCAACCGGCGTAACAGTTGATGTATACGACTGGCAGGAGGATGTTGATAGCGTTGAGTTGTATTGTCCTAATGTAATTGGTGCGGGTTTGTTGCCTTTTACCCAGATTGATACAATTACCTGGGAGGCAATGATAGTTAACAATACTGGTGCATCTGCTGGTGAATATTTTGGCTATATAGTTGCATCATCTGGCACAACTGTGTTGTATGATGAGGCTATGATAACAGTTGACGAGTTTGTGGATTATGGTTGGACCAGGACTTGGGGTGGAACAGAAGGAGAGTATCAGTTTGAGCGCGGTAATGATGTAGGTACAGACAGTTCGGGAAATGTTTATGTTACAGGATGTTTCAGAAGAACCTGTGATTTTGATCCAGGTCTTGGCGAGGATAAGCACACTTCAAATGGTGAAACCGATATCTTTCTCAGCAAATTCGATTCTGATGGAAACTTTCTTTGGGCAAGGACTTGGGGCGGACCTGGTGGTATGTATGAAGCTGAAACTGGCAATGCTGTAGACGTATATGAAGGTTATGTTTATGTTGGAGGCTGTTTCCAAGGCATAGTTGACTTTGACCCCGGTCCAGGCGAGGATTTTCATTCTGGAGGAGCGTTCATAAGTAAATTCGACCGAGATGGAAATTACATATGGGTAGTTACATGGGAAGTTAACTGTGGATTTTGTGGTGTGTATGGTCTAGATATAAATGAAGAAATCATGTACGTTACAGGTACTTTTAAAGAAACAGTAGACTTTGATCCGGGTCCTGGTGAAGATTTGCATACATCAAATGGTGGAGAAGATGTCTTCCTCAGTAAATTTGATGTAAATGGTAATTTCGTTTGGACTCGAACTTGGGGCGGAGTAACTACGGATTATGGTTGGTGTACGAATACTGATAATTCCGGTAATATTTATGTATCAGGTTATTTTAGAGAAACAGTTGACTTTGATCCGGGTCCTGGTGAAGATTTGCATACATCATATCCATATAGTAGGGATGCGTTCCTGAGCAAATTTGATTTTGGTGGTAATTTCCAATGGGCACAGACATGGGGATACGCAAGTACTGAGATTGGTTATGACATCGGAATAGACAGCTTTGATAATGTTTATGTGGTAAGTAGTGGCGTACAACCATTGAGCAAATTCGATCCTGACGGCAATCTCCAATGGGGAAAGAGCGGAGGAGGTTACGCAATTGCTATTTATAACGACAATATTTATTCAACCGGTTTTTATCTTTATTTATCCAAGTTTAATTTGGATGGCGATCTTTTATATCAAATTCCTAGGAACTATGATGGTGAGTGTTGGCTGTCTGGTTATGGAATAACCGCTGACGGTTCAGGAAATATCTATATCACAGGAAGTTTTAATGGAACAGTCGATTTTGACCCTGGTCCTGACGAAGACAGGCATGGTGCCAACAGTAACAGTGATATTTTTCTCACTAAATTTGTTTAATAAAAATGCAAAAGACCTGTCACTTTGCTGGCGGGTCTTTTGTATTTTTACAATTGTCAACTAAAAGAGGTATATACATCACATAAAAAATACTTATAAAACATATAATTACGTTTTTATATATGAAAGCATTTTTCATCTTTTTTGTTCTGTTTTTCGTCATTTTTATTACAGTTGTTACAGCGGCACCTGAGTATGATGTGATAGCCAACCATCCGAGAATTCATCTGAATGATAGCGACGTAGCAGATGTGGTTGTGGCAAAATGCCAGATAGCGCCTTATCAGGTTCAGTGCAACGCCATGGAAGAAGAAGCTAAAGATGTTTATGCAGGCACTGACTATTCTCTTGATAATGTGCCGCTGCTGGCTTTCGTCTATCTTATAACAGATAATTCATCATATTGTGATGAGGTCGATGAGACATTGTTTCATTACTTAAATGATGTCACTTTTGAAAATGCGGGATACGATAAAAAAAGGTTTGCTGAAAACATAACAATTTATGCAATTGGCTATGACTGGTGCTATAATGCACCATTATCGCATAAAACAGATTTTGAAGACAAACTTGAGGATTTTGCATATGAATGCACTAAATTTAACTGGTCGGAAAGGATAGAAACGCATTCCAGATACCATGGAATGGTTGAAAGGATGTACGGATGCCCTGCTGTCGGCCTTGCGCTGTCAGATGAAAACGTGAATGATGTTCTCGCAGACGATGTGATGGAGATGTATGAGGATTTCATTCTCTATGAAATCTTCCCTGCAGCAGACGAGTACGGAGCAGACGGAGGACAGTTCGAGGGAATGGAATACGGCAGATGGATTAACGGAAGGCTGATAGAAATGATGAGCATGATGGAGATTGGAACAAACTATACATTCAGCAACGAGTATTCGCATTTAACCAATCTCTCCAAATTCCTGCTGCACAGCATAAGGCCTGACAAGACCTATTTCAGGAAGGGCGACAACAAAAACCCGCAATTAACCCATTATTACGACATAACAAATCCCATGTATCTTGCTTCAAGATACAGCGACAGCTATGCGCAGTGGCTGGTAGATAAAATCAACACAGACTACCCGGGTGATGATTACAACTCAACACCAGATGCAGAGAAGTGGAGAGTCATATTATGGTACAACGACAGCATTGACAAAACAGACCCAGACACCCTCCAGCTTGTTAAGAAGTTCAACGACACCACAGGCGAAGTGTTCATGAGAACAGGGTGGGATTTAAGCGGTGTCAGCACAAACATATACGCCAATTTCAAATGCGGATACTACTTCGACGCCCACCAGCATCACGACCAGGCAAGCTTCATAATCGCGAGAGGCAACACAAGCATGGCAATAGACAGCGGCGGATATGATTATCCATTGCAAAGCCATGTGATGAATTATTACCACAGAACGATTGCGCATAACAGCCTTTTGGTTTATAACCCAGAAGAGAATTTCAGTTTTTCATATGATGTTTGGGATATTGACTTTTCAAATGACGGCGGTCAAAGGTTCCTTCGAATAGAAAGAGGGAAAATTGGTCAACCTTTAATGTACGGTGACGTCACAAACCCAGAAAACGACGGCTATAATGACGCTTTCCAGACATGTGAGATGGAGGGATTTGAAGATGACACAGGACAGGGCAACTACACCTACATAAAAGCAAACGT
>JAHIRU010000074.1 GCA_018818465.1 Nanobdellota archaeon | reverse complement strand
AAGCGTGCCTATAGGGAGTTTTATTTGAGGCCAGAATATGTTATAAAGAAGCTTGCAAGCATTAAAAATTTTAAGCAGCTTAAAGATCTGGTTAATGCGGGTCTTGAGGTAATACAGAACGTGTAACGAAATATTAATTGGGTCACGCTCACCTTTGAACAAAGCTTAAATATAAAAACCCGAATCATATTCTCTATATGACTATGATAAGTGTTGTTATTCCAGCTTACAATGAAGAGCAAGCAGTAGAAGAAGTGATGAACAGATTAAAGAAAACAATGGATTCTACAAAACATAAATATGAAATCATAGTTGTTAACGACGGTTCCAAAGACAAAACCGCTGAAATATTGGAAAAAATAAGTTTTGTTCATAAATTAAATCATCCTCATAACAAAGGCTACGGTGCTGCACTTAAGACAGGGATAAAGAACGCTAAAGGTGATTGGATAATGATTACAGACGCTGACGGAACCTATCCTGAAAGTGCTATTCCAGATCTTTTGCCTCATCTAGAGCATTATGATATGGTTGTTGGTGCAAGAACAGGTAAAAATGTTTCTATACCCATTTCAAGGCGTCCAGCAAAATATGTTTTATCAAAATTCGCAAATTATATAGCAGGTACAAACATACCTGATCTTAATTCGGGTTTGAGGATTTTCAAGAAGGATCTTGCAATGAGATTCTTCCATTTGTATCCTTCAGGATTTTCTTTTACATCAACAATAACGCTTGCATCGTTATGCAATGATTACCATGTGAAATATGTTCCAATAAATTATGAAAAAAGGAAAGGAAAATCAAAGATGAAAGCTTCTGACTTTTTCGGCTTCAATAAACTCTTTATGAAGATGATGATGTATT
The DNA here is from genome assembly GCA_018818465.1 of Nanobdellota archaeon. Taxonomy (GTDB): domain Archaea; phylum Aenigmatarchaeota; class Aenigmatarchaeia; order QMZP01; family QMZP01; genus JAHIRU01. The sequence continues at coordinate 34,279 of JAHIRU010000074.1, read as the reverse complement.
TCAATCCATTGAAGATCTTCATCCCTACAGCAGCTATTGTAGGCATTTTGGGAATAGCATGGTTTGTTCATGACATATTATTCTTCCATAATATCGCAGAGCTTTCTGTATTCTTGTTGCTCGCTGCATTGCAAATAGGATTCATAGGACTGGTTGCAGATTTAATTTCAACTGATAAGAACAAAGACCATCATTAAATTTTCTTTTGTTTTTCTTGATCGATGAAAATTCTATGCCACAACTCTAAATTGAATAAATTCCATAACTGTCTGCTGTAGTACTTTGGTGAGCTGTCAAACTTGTTTAACAATGATTTCACATACGGATATTGGAAGTATCCGCGCTTCTCTATGACACTCTCTGATAGCATGTTCTGTGCGACTTCTTTCAGCTCTCCCTGGAACCATTTCTCTATCGGTACATGGAATCCCTGCTTCTTTCTGTTAATTGTTTCCTTTGGCACGATTCCTTGCATTGCTTTGCGGATTATAATCTTTTCCTGGCGCATGCCTGTCTTATATTTTGGCGGTACTGTTCCTGCAAACTCAACCATTATGTGGTCAAGAAAAGGCACACGCGCTTCGACAGAATGAGCCATTGTTGTCTTGTCTACTTTTGTGAGAAGATCATCAGGAAGCCATTGCTTTATATCGAAATAGAGAAGCTGATTTAAATCATAAGGCCTTTGTATAACAGTGTTATTTTTTTCTGGTTTTTCTTTAAGAAGTTCTTGCTTTTCTTTTTCTGTAAAGATCGAAATCCAGTCTGTATAATCCTGATCGAATCTTTTCATCAAATCATTTTTTGTAAGCTTTGGTATGATCTTTCTGAAAGGCCCTAACTTTTTATCTATCATTGCGGCACGATATTGTGGATAACCTCCGAAAAGCTCATCAGACCCCTCTCCTGTCAGGACGACTGTGACATGCTTCTTTGTCAGCTCTGCCATCATGTAAGTAGGAATTGTTGCAGGATCTGAGACAGGTTCGTCCATGTGATATATAACTTTTGGAAGAATGTTTATGCTCTTTTGTTTCACCTCAAGCGATCTGTGATTTGTGTTAAAATGCTCTGCAATACTTTTTGCATAAGGAGCTTCATTGAATTCTATGTCATCAAAAGTTACAGTGAATGTGTTGATTGGTTCTTGTGAAATCTTTGACATAAGACCGACAACAAAACTTGAGTCAAGACCTCCTGACAAGTAAGCTCCTAGAGGAACTTCGCTGATTAGTCTTGATTTGATTGAATCTTCAAGAAGATTTTTGAGTGTTTTTACATAGAAATCTTCGCTTTTGTTTGTGGAATTGAAAGCAAAATACCAATATTTTTTTGTTTCGACTTTCCCATCTTGATATGTAAGCGTGTGGCATGGAAGAAGCTTGAAGATGTTTTTAAACATCGTCAGTGGTCCTGGAACGTATCTAAATGTTAGATAATCACTTAATGCGTTTCTGTCTGTGTCAGGCTTGTATCCCCTGTACTGCAATATGCTTTTTATCTCAGATCCAAACAGGAACCTGTTTCCTATCTGAGTGTAATACAATGGCTTAATTCCTAAGCGATCACGTGCTATGAAAAGTTTTTTCTTTCTTGCATCCCAGATTGCGAATGCAAACATTCCATTAAGCTTTGTTACGCACTCTTCACCATACTGTTCGTATAAATGAACAATAACTTCACCATCACCGTCTGTTGAAAAATTGTGTCCCAATTGATGAAGCTCCTCACGGAGCTTCTGGAAGTTGTAAATTTCACCATTGAAAACGAGAACAATGTCTTTGTTTTCATTGTAAATTGGCTGTTTGCTGCCTTTGATGTCTATAATGGATAGACGTCTTGCGCCTAAAGAGATGTTTTTATCAAAAAAATAACCATGATCGTCTGGTCCGCGATGCCTTATTACATCTGCCATGTTCTTCAAAAGTACTCTGTCCATGAATCCAGCGAATCCTATTATTCCACACATACTATATCAATCCCCTGTAAAGGTTTTCATATTCTTTTGCTATATTCTGCCATGTGAATTTTTTTGCAATTTCCAGGCTTTCTTTTGACATCTGCTTTCTTAGCTTCTCGTTTGAGAGGAGTTTTTCAATTGCGTCTTTGAGCTGTTCTTCGTTTCCTGGCTGAATTATAACACCGTTATTTTTCACAAGCTCTTTTGATCCGCCAACATCTGTTACAATAACCGGAAGTCCGTTGGCTATAGCTTCTAAAAGTGCGTTGGACATTCCTTCAGCAAAAGACGGAAGAACGAATATATCTGCTTTGTTTAGATATTTTATAACACCGTTATGTTCAACTGCACCTATGAACTCTGTTCTGCTGTTTATTCCTAATTTATTAGCAAGGTTTTCTAAGTTTTGTCTCTCTTCGCCGTCTCCTATGATAATCAGATGGAAATCCTTTCTATCCTTTAGAGCTCTCAAAAGATAATCTATTCCTTTTCGCTTGACAAGACGGGATATACATATTATTGTTTTACCGTCTGATTTTCTGTTGGCTTTTAGCTCTTCTGAATCAGCACCATTGTATATTATATCAACTTTCATCTGCTTGCTTTTCAAGAGAAGATCTTTCAATTTTTGGCTGTTGACTACAAGACAGTCTGCACGCCTCCATACTTTTTTGTATAATGGTATTAGAAGCTTGTAAAGAAGCTTGAAACGATATGGGTCATACCCAGGCACGTCTGATCCGCCCATCCTTATGACCATGGGAACTTTGAATTTTTTTGTTAGGAGAAATCCTGTTAATCCCGCAGGAAGAGTAAAGAAACATTGAATAATATCATATTTTTTATTTTTCATCAACTTTTTACAATATTTGCGGGAATTTTTAACAAAGCTTAACATTTCTAATGTTGTTGCGTGAGTTTCATGTTTTCTTTTTGTTTTTATTCTATGAACTTTAAAACCATTGATTGTTTCGCTTTTTAGGCCTGAAAAACCTGATGTAACTATGTCAACACTGTGCCCCAGTTTCACAAGTTCTCTGGCTATATAATAATTTGCATTTCCTCCGCCTCCTCCAAGAGGGGGGAATTCGTGATTTATCATCAATATGTGCATATTATCCCCTTTATAAACAACATGTAGCGAATAATTAATAATAAAAGTTTTATATTAATCCTTAATATAAAACCAATAGTGATAAAATGAAGGAATTTCATGAAAATGATCAGGAAAGGTTCTGGTCAGATTATAATGAAGAATTCAGTGGAGATCTCGTTTCTAATGTAGTCATAAGGATGTCAAGGAAGTATATAGGAAAAAGGATTTTGGATGTGGGCGCAGGCAGCGGCGCACTGGCAAAAAAAGTGAACGCAACCGCAATAGACCTTGTGCCAAAGGGTGGTAATGTCATAAAAGGTGACTGCACAAATTTACAGTTTGAGAATCATGCATTCGATACTGTGTTCTGCACAGAGTTAATAGAGCACCTGAACGACCAGGATCTTGAAAAATGCCTGAAAGAGATAAACAGGGTATTGAAGCCAGACTGTTATGCTGTGTTCACGACAAACTATGATGAAAATCTGAAAGCATCGACTGTTACCTGTCCTGACTGTGGATCCAGATTCCACAAATGGGGACACTGCCAGTCTTTCAGTGAAAAGAGGATAAAAGACCTGCTAATAAAAGAAGGGTTTGAGATTGTTGAACTGAAAAAACTAAACCTGGGATTCGTTGCAGTTTTTAATTTTTTGGCCAAGATATTCTACAAGACCAGAATGGACAAATTATTCAAGAATAAGATGCTTCAAAAAAACCTATTTATTGTTGCCAGGAAGAGCTGAATCCTGTTTTTTAAAAAATCTTCTGTATAATAAAAATCCAATCAATGTTAGTATTGTATATATGATATATATTCCTATTACAGAAATTATGGCAACAGCTCCTGCAAGAGAGCTTGAAACTCCCATAAAGGTCACCATCATGAAAGTAAAGACTATTTGCGTGGATCCAATCCCACCAGGTGTCCCTGAAATTGTCCCCATAAGGTTTGATACTGTGAATATCTGGAACAGCAAAAACATATCCAAAACCAGGCCAAGCGACAAAGCGTAAACCCACACAGAAAGGTTTATGTTAAACCATAAAAGGAATGTCAGAACAGAGAAAATTAAAAAACTTTTTTTGTTTATGCCTTTCAATATATTGAAAAACCATCCCTTCTCAAACTCGTTTTTTCTGAGCACAAAATTCAATATTTTATCTATCTTGAAAAGCGCTATTATTCCGATTATGAATAGCACCAATACAAAATAGAAAAGATCGACATAAATTTGGAACGTGAATATGGCTAAAAATCCAATAAGGAATTGCAATGAGAAGTCCGCTATTTTTTCCAGGATGAACGAAAACGTCAGTTTGTTTTTGTTTTTGAAAAACAATATCTTTCCCCCTTCCCCGATTTTGGCTGGCGTTGCTATGCCAGCCAAGCTTGTCATAAATTGGACTAGAATGCTTTTCTTTATTCCTGTATCAACGTTTATGCTTCTTGAGATATGGTAAAATCTTAAACCTCTTAATACCTGGGTTACTACTGAAGTCAGCATTGCTATAACAAAAATTGGCCATATCGCCTGCGAAACGATGTGTAGCGAATCTGCCAGATTTATTAATTTAAGAAAAACAGCCAGTATTATAACACCGACAATAATCTGAATCCAGTTTTTCTTATTCATTTTATTCTTCCTACTTTATTCTATAAATGGTCGTTATTGGATAAGAAGTTGAAAAAACTTCTTCTGAACCTGAAGGTACATAATAATCAGAATCAGGCAAAACCTGATCATAGATTATATAATCAGAATCTTCTCCTAACTGTACGAGTTTTATATCGTCTCTGAAATATGATGACCATATATCCGCATGCCTTGTAGCTATTATCGATCCTTCTGGAACGTTGTTGTTTATCCAGTTATTTGCTTCCTGTCCGCGCAAACCTGCCTGACCCCATTGCGTTGGTGTCTGGTAAATGTTGTCTGCAAAATCCTTGAATTCGCCGCTGACGAAGTACGGGGTGATAAGAATGTTCAGCAGTATTCCCAGTACTATCAGATGCCTCCAGTTTCCCTTTATTTTGGTATACCCGTTATATGCTAATATCAAAACAAAAGGTATGATTGGCACCACATACCTAAATCTTAGGTTGCCTAGAGACGCGAAGAGAAGACCGAAAACAACGAGCATTATGAAGAGTGATTTGTCTCTTTCAATGCCCTTTATCACAAACGGTATCAATAGTATTCCCGACATTATCAATATGGCTGGTAGGAATATGAAAAAGTGCAAAGGCATCTTGAAAAGTAAAGGCAGTGATGAAGATGTTACTTCTCCAAATGTTGATAGGAATTGTATGGGATTCCCGAAAACTAGGAAGTTTTCTATCAGCAGCAGAGAAAAAATAAAAAAGCCTATAGCCATGCTTGCTATGAAATGTTTGTTGTAGCGCTTTCTTTCTGTGAAAAACCATAAGATGTAAACAACTCCCAAAACAACTCCTGCATAACGGCTAAGGGCAGCCAATCCAAACGAAATTCCTGAAAGATAATAATAGTATTTGTTCGAAGTCCTTTCTGCTCTCAATATAAACAGTACAGAAAGTAGTGAAAATAATATCATTGGGGATTCAGCAAGGCCCCTGAAAAACGTAAACAGCACTAACATTGGTGATAAAAATAACAATAAAAAATATGGTCCTTTTTCTTTTGGAAATATTTCCTTTCTTAGGTAAAACCAGGCAACAAGTGAAAAAATTCCCAATAACAGGCTTGCCAATCTCAGTGCAAACATTGGTGAAGCAATATAAGTCAGTGGAGCAGCGATAATCGGGAAAAGTGGCAGATGATGCGCATGCGGTTCTCCATTAGCATAATAGCCTTCTCCTGAAGCAAAAGATTGTGCAAGTTCTGCGTAAACAACGCTGTCATCTGTTTCTGTGTATCCTATTGTAGGTAGCCATAAAGCTACTATTATCATCAAAACAACAACCATGGAAATCTGTTCTGAATTCATAAACATCACTTTAATTAATAGCTTAAGTTTTTATTATATTATGTATTTAAGGGGAATATGAGCGAAAAGGCGTTCTCTTTTGGAAAAAACTGGTGTCACTTCATAAAAAGTTTGAATAAAGACAGGTTTGATTTTGCAGAAAAATCGCTAACTGATTTCATGAAAATCAGTGATTTGAAGGGAAAAAGCTTCTTGGACATCGGATGCGGAAGCGGCTTGTTTTCATTCACTGCTCAAAGGCTTGGCGCAAAAAAAGTGATTAGCTTTGATGTTGACAAATTTTCTGTGAAATGCTGCAATCATATGCATGAACTCGCTGGACGCCCAAACAACTGGAAGATTTTTGAAGGATCTATTTTAGATGACAATACTGTTAAAAAGCTTGGTAAATTTGATATTGTTTACAGTTGGGGTGTCTTGCACCACACCGGAAACATGCTGGATGCCATAAAAAATTCAGCGAAGTGCGTAAAGGTAGGGGGCTATTACTACATAGCCATATACAATAAGGTTGGCGGTTTGAAAGGATCATATATATGGCTGAAAATAAAAAAATTTTACAACGCTTCTCCAAAATTAGTAAAATATATGATTGAAACAGCATATATTGCGGCCTACATGATTGCCTATTCATTCAAGCTTAAAAATCCTGTCTCACATGTGAGAAACTATCACAAAACAAAAAGGGGCATGAACTTTAGGACAGATGTGATTGACTGGCTTGGGGGCTACCCGTATGAATTTGCGACAGTAGAAGAAATGCGCAATATCATGAAAGATTATTTTCCTTATTTCGAGCTTTTGAATGTAAAAAGAGTCAAAGGTTTGGGGAACAATTGGTTCCTTTTCAGAAAAAAACGCTAGAGTATAACAATAAATAATTTGTATTTTTGTTATTCTCATATGTTTGGTTTTTTCGGTAGAAAAGAGTATTTATAATTTTTGTTGCTTTGCCTTAATATTTATATATTATATCCTCTTTTAATATCTTATGAAATTGGGATTTGTGGAAAGATTCACAAAACTAAAATTAACAGAGATATCAAAAGAAAGTAAAATACTAATCATAATATTGGCATGTTTTTTTCTATTGTTCACTGCAACGATGAGATTTGATAATCTTAGCGATTGGGATCAGGGACAACATGCAAGCTCCGCTCTCTTCACAAAAAATCTTGTAGTCTGGTGGTTTTCAAATCCGACAATTTCGTTTAATGAGATAAAAGAATTTGCAATAGATTATCATAGCCATTACAAATTCTTTAGCATTTTTTCATTATATCCGCCGCTGGATATGATGTTCTCTGCGTTGATTTTTTTGATTTTAGGCGTATCGGTATTTACAACGAATTTGGCTACTGTCTTTGAATCTATGGTGCTTTTGTTCTTTGTTTTCAAGCTATCAAAACTTTATTTCAAAAATAAAGTGTATCCATTTTTGTGTACAATTTTGGTTGGTTTTAATGCGATTATCTTCAGCATATCAAATCAAAATTATGTTGATATACTATTAACTGCTTTCATAGTATCATCTGTTTATTTTTTCATAAAGTTTTTGAGGTATGAAAAGAAAAATGACTTGTATTTCTTTGTGATTTCGCTGGCACTTGGAATAATGTCAAAACACGCGATGATTTTAATGATACCTGTATTTTTTGTCGTTTTATTGTGGGAGAAAAAAATAAATTTGATATGGAAAGATCCAAAGATAAGACTTAAGGCTCTGATAATTTTCTTAATTGTTTTAATGCCTCTCCTTATTCAATTATTTGTACTTTATGCTAACGGTTTGCTAGATTCTTACATAAGCACATGGTCATGGGCATCTAGCAGCAGATCAAAGGAAATTGCAACTGGTATAGATTATATTTTGTCTTGGCTTCCTTCATATTCTATAATAGAGCAAGGAAAACTTGTTGGAGCATTGTCTGCTTTATTTCATCAAATTTATCTTGTTCCGTTTTTCTTCGCAGGAATATACTTTGGTTTAAAGAAAAAGATTGGTGATAAAATTGCAGAAAAAACAATGCTACTCTCAATAATATTTTTCCTCTACTTTTTTGTTGTAAGAACAGCACCAACATCATTTGTTAGATTTTTAATTTACATGATACCTTTCTTTGTTATAATTTCCGTTTATGGTATTTTTGCTTCCTTTGAAAAATGGGGATCTAAAAGAAACCTGAAAAGGTTTTTCTGGTCCACAATCCTTATTTTCACAGCTTTTTCTATTTTTCAAACAGCATTTTTTGATTCTGTTTGGATAACTTTTGACCCGAATGTAAAAATAAGTAAAGAGATGTATGAAGCCAATCGGACTTATCCAACAACAGCAGACTTCAGTAAAACAGCTGAGTTTCTATCAGAATATATAACAGAGCCTACCACCGTCATCACAACTTATGGTCATTTGCAAATGTTTGAGTTCTCAAGATGGGATTGGAATAACAATCATTATATATATTCCATGTATATGTCAGCAAAATATAGATTCATACCAGAAGCAATAAAAGGTAACTTCTCTTACAGGTCAACAAAAGAACTTTGGGAGGAGTTTGGAATAGCTTATCCGAAAACAAAATATATCGTTATTCATGAAAAACAACTTAATGATCCATCATTTGATTACGATATAAATTACTTTCTATCAAAACCGGAAACCTTTATTTTATTGAAGACTATAGACGGTATAGAAACTGAAGACAGAACCTTCATATTCATGATAAATCTTTAATAACTGAAGAATCATTTGAATATCGGTTAATAATGATAAACTTAAGTAATTATAGACTTAATTGATGTTATGAAAATATCTCTAGTGAATCCGTCCCAGATAGGAAGTAAGGATGTGTACATAAAGGACAAAGGTGCAAACGTTAGATCAAAGGCCGATTATGCCTGGCCGCCAATAGACCTTATGATGGTTGGCGGAGCATTGAAAAAAACAAAACATCAATTCAAGATATTCGACTTCAATGCATGGCAAACTGATATCAATGGGATGAAAAAACAGATTAAAGACTACAGTCCTGATATGTTGCTCCTCTTAACATCGACCCCAACATTCTATAATGATACTGATATTGCGAAAATTTTTAAGAATATATTAGCAGATGTTAAGATTGGTCTGATAGGAACTCATGCATCTGCAATACCAGAAGATATACTGAAAGATTATAAAGAGATAGACTTTATAATACGGGGTGATTCATGGGAAAGTATAATTGATGTTATTGATTTTTTTGAGGGAAAAATAAAGGACATACCCAATACATATTATAGAAATGGTAATAAAATTGAGAAAGGAAGTGATATAAAAAGAAAATCGTTGGAGATTTATCCTGCACATGATGCTGTTGATTTAAGACATTATCATGTTCCTTATGCTAGATTCTATCCGCTAACTGCTACATTAACGTCTATTGGATGCCCATACTCCTGTGTTTTTTGTACTACAAAGATGTTTCCATTCAGGATGAGAAGTGTTGAGAACTTGATGGAAGAATTGAAACATCTCTGTTTTGAAATGAACATGAAGGAGATTATATTTTGGGATGATACGTTTACGCTTTTTAGAGACAGGGCAATCAAAATCTGTGATGAAATGATAAAAAACAGAATGAATATTTCATGGGCATGCTCTTCAAGAGTGGATAAAATAGATAAAGAACTTTTAAAGAAAATGAAAGAAGCCGGCTGCCACACAGTCCTCCTTGGTGTTGAGTTTGGAAATCAAAGGATATTGGACGAAAGTAAGAAAAATACAACGATTTCTCAAATGAAGAAAGTGTTCAAGGAGACAAAGGAAGTTGGTATTGAAACACTTGCACATTGTGTTTTAGGTTATCCTGGTGAGACCAAAGAAACAATGGATGAAACAATAAAACTTGTGATAGAGTTAGATCCTGATTTTGCCTCATTCAATATATGTACGCCGTTTCCAGGAACAGATTTGTATGAAATTTGCAAAAAAAATGGCTGGATAATTACACACGACTTTAGTAAGTATGAACCAACTCTTTATCCTGTTTTTGAAACACCATGGCTCCCTAGAAATGTTGTCTGGTCAACATTTCATAATTCGTACAGAAAATTTTACATTAGACCACGATATTTTTTCAAACGAATAAAAACATGGAAATCTCTCAGAAATGTTTGGGAGGATATTAAAAATGGGATAGGTTTGTTTAAAAATCTTTAGAGGTTATATGATACCAAGATATGGATCTTTATGCAGTCTCCGGGGTATTTTTTATAATGAAAAGAATAGAGATTTTGAAACGTTAACAGAAGCAAAACATGTTTTTTTCTTCTCATCGTGTAGGGGGAGCATGATGTATGCACTTAAAGCTCTTGGCATTAAAAAAGGAGATGAGGTTATTCTCCCTGCGTTTATATGCAATGTTGTTCCTGATTCTTTAACAAGGTTTGGCATAAAACCTGTATTTGTTGATGTTTATAAAGATCCTGAAAACATTGGTAATATCTGCATAGAAAAAATAGAGAGCAAGGTAACAAAAAAAACAAAAGCTATAATCCCTGTTCACCTGTATGGCAATCCCTATGAATCAAACAAATTGAAGAAACTTGCAAAGGAGCGCGATCTTTTTGTAATAGAAGATGCCGCGCAAGCTCTTGGTGCTGAATATAAAGGTATGAGCGTGGGCTCGCTAGGCGATGTATCATGCTTTAGTTTTGGGTTTGGAAAACCCATGAGTACTGGCGGTGGTTGTGTTGCAACAAATAATGAAGATATTTATAAAAAGATGAAAGATGTCATAGCCGATGTAAAGAAACCTGGTTTTTTTGATGATATTGGCTTTATTATCTCACTAACATCCAGAAAATTCTTGATGAATAAAAAAATATACGGTTCTACTTACAGAATCTGGAAAGAATTTGGTCGAAAGATCGAATCTGTTAATGAAATGGATTTTAGAGGAGGCTCTACGCTCAACGAGAAGCTTTTTCGTTTTCAAATCAAGGGTTTTAAACAGGTACTAGATACTAGAAGATCGCAATTCAAAATACTAAAAGATAGCCTGTCTGATATAAATGATATTGTTTTACCTGAAGAAAGAAATGGTGTAAAACACTCTGCTTTGTGGTTTAGTTTTTATCATAAATCTTTTATGGGTTCGAAGAGAGAAAATTTTCTTGAGAGGATGAGAAAATTTGGCATAGATATTGGCATAATATATCCATTCATTTCACCTGCATTCTATAACGAAAAAAATACTGATTATCCATGTGCAGATATGCTTTCAAAATCTATAATGTCACTGCAAATGGGTCCTCATTTAAATGAAAACGACATAAATCATATATCTTCTGCTCTGAGGAGGATGTTGAATGAAAGTTGAAATTTTAAGTAAAGAAAATGAGAATGAGTGGAAAAACTTTGTTGAAAATCATTCAGAGTCAAACCTGTATCACACAGTGGAATGGAAAAATGTAATTGAAAAAACCTACAAGTACAAACCTTTCTATATAATGGCGAAGGGCAATGATAAAAAAATAAACGGGATTCTTCCAATGTTTGAGGTTAGAAGTATTTTCTTTGGTAAAAGGACGGTTTCACTTCCTTATTCACATTCTGTTGGTGTTTTGGGCGGTAATGTCACTGTTAGTGGGCTTGTTGATTTTGCAAAAAAGATTGTTGATGATCGTGGCTTAGATTATTTGGAAATAAAAGAAAGGCCTAACATAAAACTTAACGGATTGAAAGAGTGTCCTCACTACATATGCTCTTTTCTCTATTTAAAAGATTCTCTTGATATCCTGTGGAAAAATTTTGATAAAAGTAGTGTTAGATGGGGGATCAAAAAGGCAGAAAAAAATGGTGTTAATGTAGTTGAAGGTAAAAATATAGAAGATTACAAGAAATTCTATAAGATTCTCTTAGAAACAAGAAAACATCAGGGATTGCCTGCTTACTCGTTTTCATTGTTTGAGAATATTTACAAAAATTTAGGTTCAAATTCAAAACTTTACTTGGCATATAAGGATGATATTTGTATAGCTGGTTTAGTTTTATTGTTTTACAAAAAAGAAGTTATATATGCATATGCAGCATCGAAAAGGAGGTACCTGAATCTGCAGCCAAATAATCTCTTGCTGTGGAATGCTATAAAGTGGTCTAAAAATAACGGTTTTGATGTTTTTGATTTTGGCATAACTCCTCCTGAACACAAAAACTTGTTGTTATTTAAATCAAGGTGGGGAACAAAGAATATAAAAGTGCCTTACTATTATTATTTAAATAAAATTCATGAGTTGCCTTTAATTGATTCAACAAGTCCGAAGTTCAAATCAATGATAATGCTGTGGAAAATGTTTCCAATCTTTATATCAAAGAGATTGGGACCTTATTTATTAAGGCATACAGGATAATGATATGAAAATATTATTGTTAAATCCACCCTCAGAAACGCTTACGGCAAGAGAAGGTAGATGCCAAAATCCTGGTGATTGGTGGAAAGGTTTCAATTATCCGCAATTGAGTCTTGCTTGTATAGGCGGTATTCTTGAACAGAGTGGCTTTAAACCAAAACTCATAGATGGTGTAGCAACAGGCATGTCTGTGGATGAACTTCTAAATATCGTTTCAGTGGGTTATGACATAATAATAATGAACACATCAACTGTTTCTATAGACAGTGATATGGAAACCATAAAAAAAATCAAAATAATGAGCCCGGCAACAATCATAGCTGCTTTTGGAACACATTTAACTGTCCTTCATAATGAGATTTTGAAATCGAATCCAGCACTAGATGTTGTTATAAGGGGTGAACCTGAAATGACAGCGCTGGAACTTTGCCAGGCTATTAGAGACAGTAAAAATTTCTTAAAAGTGAAAGGAACTTCAGCACAAAAAGACTCTAAAATATATGTTAATAAGACAAGGGAATGGATTGAAGACCTTGATTCTCTTCCATGGCCAGCCAGACACCTTCTGCCAAACAATCTTTATTATGATTTTTACTTGAACAGAAGGCACACCCTTGTGCAAACTGCCAGAGGCTGCCCGTTTCAATGTATTTTCTGTGTTGCGAGAATATACTATGGAGACCAAAGTAGATTCAGGAGCCCTAAGAGTGTTTTGGATGAGATTGAATTCGAAGTTGTTAAAAATGGTTTCAAGGCAGTAACCTTTTGGGCAGATACTTTCACTTTAAAACGCGATTTTGTGATGGAATTGTGCAAGGGCTTAATTGACAGAAAAATAGATATAAAATGGTTTGCAAATTCCAGAGCAGGAACAATTGATATGGAAATGCTAAAATTAATGAAAAAGAGTGGTTGTGTTGGTTTGAGTATAGGGATTGAAAGCGGTGTTCAGGAATTATTGGATGTTGCAAAAAAAGGGACAACAATACCTATGATAAGGGATTCTGTTAGAATGATAAAGGATTCTGGAATAAATGTAATAACCTCTTTTCTCTGCGGCCTTCCAGGAGAAACTAAAGAAACTTTCAAAAAAACAGTGGATTTTGCTAAGGAATTAAATCCTGATTTTGCTACATTCAATCCACTAATACCATATCCTGGAACAGAATTATATGACATTGTTAATGGAAAAAATATGATAACATCGACCGAATGGAACAAATACGCTTGCGGTGGTTATACATCTGTTCTCAGAACAGAAGAGTTGAGTACAGAAGAATTAAACAAACTAATAAGGAATGCATACAGGAGTTTTTATTTAAAACCGAGTTATGTTTTTTCCGTCTTAAAAAAAATAAAATCACCAGAGCAGTTCTTCAGGTGGTTTGTTGCAGGAGCTAATTTCCTGAAACATAATGCGTTTTAAGTTTTAAGGTTATGGATATGGAAGTAGCGGTTTTGGGATCTGGATTTTCTGGAATAGCATGCGCCTACTATCTAAATAAAAGTGGATTTAAAGTAACTGTTATTGAAAAGGATAATAAGATTGGTGGGGTAGCCGGAAGTGAAGAGTTTGATGCCTACACGCTTGATTTTGGTCCGCATATAATAGGGCTTGACGCAGAAAAAACTATTTCTATTTTAAATGATATGGCACCTGAAATGTCGATTATACGTAAAAGGATTAAAAATTCCTTATGGTATAAAGGCAGTATTTATACATTTGATTTTCCTGGTTTGGTGAAAATGGCTGTTAAAATGGGAAGGAAAACACCATCGCTTGCAAGGTTTTATCTAAAATCAGCGCTTAATATGAAGAGCTGGAAAGATGAAGATGCAGAATCATGGTTAAAGAGGAGTTTTGGTGAAGAGTTATACAAAGATGTTTTTTCACCTATTACCGAATGGAAGATATCATCAATGAAAAATGTGCCTGCTTCTTGGGTTGCAACAAGACTTGCTGGTATGACAAAGACTGGAAAATTATACGGATATCCTTCTGTTGGAGGTTTCGGCGCCATAACAGAAAATGTTTCTCGAGGATTGGAAAAAAATGATGTCAAATTCGTTAAAGGTGTGGATGTCTCTGAAATAACAATGAGAAATGAAAAATTCTCTGTATACACAAATACTGATAAAAAAGATGAAGATAAAAAGAAAATATTTGATGCTGTTATATCAACAATACCTCCTTCTTCTCTGAAAACAGTTTCACCGGAAATTTGGCAACTCATTTCAAAACCAATAAAAAACATAAGTTACAAGAAGAGTGCTATCGGTTACTATGCAGTTAAGAAAAAGGAAAGATGGAAAATGAATTATTGCACATTCTTCCCTTCAGATTTTACATTCAAGAGGCTAACAAGAACCACTTATTATACATACAACATAGTGCCAAAAGATGTTGAGCTTTTTTGTATTGATAACTACATACCAGAAGACTCTAAATTGAACAAAGAAAGATATGACAGAGATAGCATAGAAAAACTTGAAACGCTTTTCAGGGGATTTGAGAAGGATGTTGTTTGGAAACGTTTTATCGAATGCAAATATGCAAATCCTATACAACCCAAAGAATACTGGTCCGAAGAAATAGAAAGAACTCCGATCAAGGGATTCGGTCTTGCAGGATATTATCTCCCAACAACACCGATAATAGATTCTGGGTTAGAGGCCTGCGCAAAATCTGCATTTTCTACTGTTAACAAGCTGATAAAGCAACTCAAATAAGAATTAAACAATTAAATAAATCATATATTAATTAATATTATGCATTTAGATTTAGATTATCTAAAATCGTTTTATGAAAATAGAAAAATCAGAGTTGTTCTGAAGATTTTGATATCGGTATTGACACTCTTCGTTATTGCTACTTATGGTTGGATGCTGTATGTTAATTTCGATGAAATTGGAAAATATTTTTACAGAATAAATCTTCCGCTTTTCATTTTTGCTATAATTTTCTCATTCGGTGTTGCCTTGATAGTAGGAAAGCGACTCCAGATAATGGTTAAAATCGTTACTAATAGTAACATATCATTCAAGGACTCTCTTAAGATTTTGTTTTCTGCAAATTCTCTTGGTCATGTAACGCCAGCAAATTTAGGGGAATTTTCAAAAATAGAATTTATAAGAAACAAAACAGGATGCTCGAGAAAAAAATGTTTGATAGTTCCGTTATCTGAAAGGATACTGGATGTTGCTATACTCGCTGTCTTTGCATTCGCCACAAACATAATAATGCTGTGTTTTTTTCTGTTATTGACCTCAATCATTGCAACTTACTCGATGTACAAAAAAATTGTAAATAATAAATTTGGAATCATCAAAATTGTTTTACTTTCAATTGTGCATAAAATTGGAATTGTGTTTAGTTTAATGTTTATAATTTATTCACTTGATGTGAATATAGGTTTCGTACAGGCCTCAAATATTTTAGGCGTATCATTATTGGCAGGTATCATTTCATACCTTCCTGGTGGCTGGGGAACAAGAGAATTCAGTATGGGTTTTTTGCTTCAGGGTGCGATAACCAATATCGGAATCGCTCTCTTGATACCGCTTCTTTATGCACTAATGCTTGGCATTATGATAATAGTGGGATTTGTTGTATTTTATAAATCTATTAAAATAGACAATTCAAAGGCTACCAAAAAGTAAATTTATAGCTATTTTAGGTAGCTAGTCCCTGCTTTTATTACATTTAATGTTGACTTTGGGTTTTTGAAAAATCTTTTCAACATTCCTAAAAAAATGGAAGGCTCGCATATCATGTCCTCTATATAGGTCAATAGTATTTTTTGGTAGAATTTATGGATATATCTTTGGAGATCGTCTGGGGAAAATTCTTCTGTTTTTATAACACCCTCACCAAAAACATTTATAACACTGTCGCTATCAAATGCCTTTTTCAATATATATCCGTTCTTCTCGCAAATATCATGCAGCCTTGTTCCCATCATAGGTATGGCTATACTCACGTGAGGTCTGACTTTATATTTTTTCTTCAAAGTAAATGCGAAATTCAATGTCTTCTCTATTGATTCCCTGGTTTCATACGGAAAACCTATTATATAGAATGAGCTTAATGGTAATTTGAGTTCTCTGCATATTTTTGCTATTTCAACTGCTTTTTTTAAATCAAGTTTTTTATCAATTATTTCATCAAGTGTTTTTTGATCACCTGATTCTATTGCTATTTTTAACTGGCGACATCCTGACTCTTTCATTTTCTCTATAAGCTTCTTATTCAATGTATCGAGCCTTACACCGTTCGGTGTGTCCCATGTTATTTTTATGTTCCTCTTTTTTATTCCGTCTAAAATTGATTCAAATCTTTTGGGGTCAAGAGTTAGGTTGTCATCTTCAAAATGAATATGTTTCACATTATATTTTTTTGTCAGAATCTCTAAATGTTTTAAAACATATTCAGGTGAATGTGATCTCCAAACTTTTCCCATATGGCAGTGAATTGAACAGAAAACACAATTGAATGGACATCCTCTGCTTGTTATTACTGAAACCTGTCTCTCTGATTCTGTGTATTGGTCTGGTCTTGTCGAAAACCCTTCTTTAACTGCTGCAAAATATTTTTCTATGTCTATTAAATGGTATGATGGTATTGAAATTTCATCCAGATTTTTTATAAATTCTCTTCTTTCGTTAATTTTTATTTTTCCCTTTTCCCTGTAAGCTATTCCTTTTATGTCTTTTAGTTTTTTATTGCCGTTTTTATATTCTATTATTTCAGGGAATGTTTCCTCGCCCTCACCCATAACTATTATATCAATGTCTTCTGTTCTGTTCAAAAAATCATTTGGTAGGACTGATGGGTGGTTTCCACCAACAACTACTGTTATGTTTTTATCAACTTCCTTGATAATTTTTGCTAATTGTATGCTGCTCCTTATTTGTTGTGTGAACTGGTTTGTTATGCCAACAATATCCGGTCTGGTTCTCTCTATCTCTTTTTTAACGTTTTCCCATGATTCTCCAAAATGTATGATATTTCCGTATCTGGATATCTTTGGGTTCTCTATTAAAGCATCGAATATTTTAACTTCATAACCCATTTTGTCCAATTTGGTAGCTATGTATAAAAGTCCAAGCGGTATGTCTATTCTTGGCGATACCAGCATGCCAAAATATGTATAAGGTGGTCTGATGAATTCAAATTTCATAGTTTAAGTTAAAAGAAAATCTTTAAATGTTTAGTGGAAGTGCATGTTCATTTCTCTATCAAGGCTTTTTACCAAAAATAGAGACCTTTTTTTGTTGAAAAAAATGTCAGATTTCAGAAGTTCGCAGTCGTTGCTCTTCAATTTTTCATTTTTGGGTGAAAATATATAGAAGGCTAGATTCTTTATTCTTCTTTCAGACTTCATATGCAAGTTCATTTTTTTTATATCCAGATTATACTGAATATCGTTGGTTGCCTTCCATCTCTCTGCTACATCAATACATCTGCCAATGAATGGTTTCTTGTTTTTTATATATTTTATAATATCATCGTAAATCCATGATCTTTCATTGTTCCCGATATCATATTTTGCTGGATGTGTCAAAAAAAGAGCAAGACCTCCAACATCTTCTATATAATCAACCTTCTCAATCCATAAAGATAATATTTTTTCATTTGATAATTTCATTGGGTGTATTAAGCTCCAGTCCTGTGGGACTGTTATAGGCAGTTCTATTATGCTTGATTTTCTATAGCCTTTGTTTTCTTTGATTAAAGGTTGAAAAGGAAAAACTGTAGAACAGCCCGTTCCTCTGTAACCAATCGTTGTGTTGTCAGTGTCTGGAAATGAAGAATCCCAAAGATATTTATTTTCTTCCAGAAATAATATTAAATCCCTTGTTCTATGTAACCAGGGCGCCCTGAAACCATTGATATTGAATCCCATTTTTTTGAAAATTTCCTTTGATTTTCTAACTCTTAATCTTCTTTCATGTTTGCTCAAAAAAGCGAATTTTCCATCATGCTTTAAACTATGTGATGCTATTTCATGGCCGTCTCTTTCAAGTGATTTTAAAAGTTCTTTATCTATTTTATATTCTTTTGACTCTGGAACAAAATTCCATGTTGATTTTATGTCATGTTTTTTCTCGATTTTTCTGAGGATTGATATTCCTTCCTTTAAATCATAAAATGTATCCACATCATGTGTGAAGCATGCCGAGAATGTTGTCCATGGTTTAATCATTAGATGATATTTTTTTTCTGAAACATTTTTTTTCATAGCTTCGTATTCCAGTGTTTGTACTTTTCTGTCTATTGGAAAATCTCTTTTTGGATTTTTTAATTTTTCAAACGAAAATCCAACCCTGTTTCTTATACTTGGCGGTATTTTTTCTCTTAAACCCAATAGTAACGTGTACTTTAAAATTATGGATTGTTTATATTCCAAATCCAGTTCATTTCTGATCAAATCAACCTTAGATAACGTTTTATTTTGCATTTTTATCACTATGTTTTTAATGTTTTACTTTCATACATGTCAAGGATGAATCCTGTGAAAATTGATTGTGAACCACAAATCAATAATAAAGCGGAAAGAACAACTGATCCGCATGTTATATCAGGCGTGATGAATCTTGCCCTCAAAACAAGCAAGCTCCAAATCAAACCGAAAAAAAGCATAATGAAACCTGCTATAAAAAATATAAATGTTGGATGAAAATCTCTTACAAAATATTTTTCTTTTATTCTCCAGAAAAACTTTTTTATTAGGAGAAAACTAAGTTTTAGTGCAAAACTATGAATTTTTATCTTGGATTTTTCTTCGCCATATATAGGATTTGTTTTTATGTTTTTCACTGAAAAATTATTTACGTTGAGATGAATCAACATATCGTTTTCAAAACTAAATCTTTTATCAACCATGCCCCAATCAATTGTTTCTAAAACATTTCTTGAAACTGCAACATATCCATTCTGCGGATCAGATATGTGATAGTATCCGGACGATATCTTTGTCAGTATTGTTAAAATTCTATTGCCAAACAATCTGAATTTTGGCATTTTTTTGTAAATTTCTGGGTGAAGGAACCTGTTCCCTTTCGTGCAGTCAA
Source organism: Nanobdellota archaeon (assembly GCA_018818465.1). GTDB lineage: Archaea > Aenigmatarchaeota > Aenigmatarchaeia > QMZP01 > QMZP01 > JAHIRU01. Next base: position 14,786 of record JAHIRU010000074.1, on the reverse strand, counting down.
CAACATTATTTACTATAGGATCTAATATATTTGGTAAATCGTTTGGATCCATTTGGGCGTCTCCTGCCATTACAACAGCTATATCTGCTTTTTCTTTCAAAGCCTCTTTGAAACCGGTTATTATGGCTCCGCCAACACCCTGATTTTTTGTATGTTTTATTACTGTAACTCTTTTGCCCTCGTATTTTTTTGCTATAGAAAATGTATTGTCTTTTGAATCATCATCAACTACTATTAATTTATCTACAAAATCAGGGATGGATTTAATAGCTTTCTCTATTAATTTTTCTTCATTATATGCCGGCATTGCGACACTTATTTTTTTATTTCGATACATAATGGCACTTCCCTATTTTAAGTTTTATATTGCTCGTGTATGATATCATCAATTTCTTTGATTTTTTTCCACATTTACGTACATAACCTCTTATGCTAAGTAATTATAAGTGTGTTTTTAAATAATTGGTTCGATCACCAGTCATAGGCAAACAGCATATAAGATCAATGGAATTCTTATTTAAATGAATACAGTTTATTTATATGAAAATTTTAAATTACATGCCTGTTATAGGTGTTGCTTTATTTGCATACATTGTCTGGAATATTGGAATCGACAAAATAATAGCATCTTTCCAACAAATTAATATTTTCTTTTTATTGTTAGGCATTGGCTCTGCCTTTTTCATTCTCTTTTTGAGGGCAATAAAATTCAAAATGGTAATTAATGCACACGGTTTTGATGAAAGTATGTTTAATTGTTTCAAAATATGGTCAATTGGTTTATTCACAGGATTAATTACGCCTGGAAGAGTTGGAGATTTTATAAAAGTTTTTTATCTGGATGATTTGCAACCATTCGGAAAGAGATTATCCGTAGTTATTGCTGATAGAATAATAGATCTGGCTGTTGTATTATGTTCTGCCCTGATAGGGGTCATCCTGCTGAATGTATGGTTTGGGTATACAATCATATCGTTTGGATTGATTTTGGGATTTGTTGCCGCCTTTTTTGTTGGTTTTTACATATTCACAAGAAAGAATTCCATGAGGAAATTGCTAAAACCATTATTCAATTTGTTTGTACCAGGCAAATATAAAGAAAAGTTAAAGCTGGATTTTTATGGGTTCTATGATGTTTTTGGAGAACTAAAAAATAAAAAAAGGAATCTTTTTACTATAACTCTATTTAATATTTTTATTTGGTTGTTTTCTATAATGCTGGCCCTATTCTTTGGGTTAGCGTTTGGTATATCGTTCAATTATTTATTTATTTTCGCTGTCATAAGCGTTATGGTAATAATTGAGCTTATACCTGTTTCTGTATCAGGCATAGGCACTAGGGAAACGTTCTTGTTGCTTGTCTTGCCATTAGTTGGTATGTCAAAAGGAATGATAATAAGTTTTTCGCTTGTTTACCTTGTTTTTGGTTATTGGATTACAGTGCCAATAGGGTTGTTTTTTTGGATAAAAACCCCTGTTAAGCCAAAAATTTAAACTATTTATATTATAGTTTCGTTAAAAACTAACATGAAAGTGTCTATTGTTGTTCCTACCTTTAATGAAGAGAGAACTATAAAGGATATTCTGGAAAAAGTCAAGCCGTATGGCGATGAAATATTGGTCGTTTCTGCGAAAAAATCAACTGACAGAACAAAAGAAATAGCAGAGGAAATGGGCATTAGAACAGTTGTTGATAACGGTAAAGGAAAGGGTGATGGCATAAGGGTTGGAATTGAACATGCCAGCGGGGATATAATAGTTTTCATAGATGCAGACGGATCTCATATACCAGAAGACATACCCAAAATAGTGCAACCCATAAAGTGTGGTAATGCAGATATGGTAATAGCATCAAGATTTATGGGAGGAAGTGAAGAACTTCACGGAGATTTTGGTAAATTTATGAGAATGTTTCTTAGCATTTCTATTGCCCAATTAATAAATTGGAGATTTCGTACAGCCATAGGCGACACACAAAACGGTTTCAGAGCTATAAAAACCGATGTAGCTAAAGACCTAAAGCTTGAAGCAAATATATTTGATGTAGAAACCGAGATGGTAATGAAATGTTACAAAAAAGGGTACAAAATTGTAGAAGTTTCGAGCCAAGAAAAAAAGAGACTGTATGGTGAATCTGGAATAAATATTTGGAGAATGGGTTGGGTTTATGCTTGGAGAGTATTCAAAAATCTTTGGTAAATTATGAAAATGAGAATTGCTTTTGTAAACCCGTTTCCATATTATGCGAAGGGCATCAATACTGCCACAATATATCCACCTATAGGTTTGGCGTATATGGCAGCTGTCCTAAGAAAGAGAGGATTAGAATGCATTATAATAGATGCTAACATTCTCAGGATGACAAATGAAAGAGTTCTTAAAAAACTTTCTAAATTCGATCCAGATGTAGTTGGTATAATGAGTAACGTTGTTCTTGCAAGAGCTGCTGTAGAGCTTTCAAAAAAAATTAAAAATGAGCTTAAAAAACCAGTTATTATAGGAGGACCTTATGCAACTTCTATGATAGAAAGAACCTTACAGGATTCTGATGCTTTATGTGTTGTTAGAGGCGAGGGTGAAGAAACTATAGTGGATCTTTTGAACAACTTAAACTCGCTTTCAAAAGTGAAAAGCATAAGTTTCAAGGATAGGGGTAGAATAAAACACAATCCTAATAGGGAATTGATAAAGGACTTGGACTCGTTGCCTTTTCCTGCATATGATTTACTCCCGGACTTCAAATTGTATCAATCTCGATCCAGAAAGGTTCCTATGTCACCAATTCTAACAAGCAGAGGATGTCCTTATGGGTGTATATTTTGTAATAAAAATATCTTTGGTCGCGTTTTCAGATATCGTTCTGCAGAAAACATAATCGAAGAAATAGAGATGCTAGTTAATGATTATGGCGTAAAACAAATAGATATTCTTGATGATAATTTCACTTTGATAATGGAAAACGCTGAGAAAGTTCTTGATATGATAATAGAGCGAAAAATTGACATAAAAATAAATTTACAGAATGGTGTAAGAGCGGATAGATTAACTAAGAATCTTGTCAAAAAAATGAAAAGGGCAGGTGTTTTCAAAGTTGGCATTGGTATAGAATCTGGTGATGAAAAAATATTAAATGTTATAAAGAAGTCTCTCGACTTGAAAAAAGTCAATCAAGCGATAAGATGGTTTAGAGAAGAAGGGATTATAACTTACGGGTTTTTCATGATAGGTTTGCCGTATGAAACTAAAGAAGATGTGGAAAAGACTATAAGCTTTGCTAAGCATGTGAATCCTCATATAGCAAATTTCTCTGTTACAATACCTTTTCCTGGAACAGAACTTTATCAGATGATAGAGAGGGATGGTGAATTCATAAAACCAACAACATCTGGTTCTGAAGGTGGGTTTTTTAGTGCAGAAACTTACTACAAATTACATAATCTTAACAGGAAAGATGTTATTTATTATGAAAGAGAGGCTTTCAGAAGTTTCTATCTCAGGCCAGTAAAAATGTTAGATCTATTATTTACAATAAAATCTGTAAACGAACTAAAATGGACGATAAAGGCTGGTTTTGAGATATTTAAAGGTGTATTCCGATAAATCCATATGCACGCCATAAAAGACCTTTCAAAGAACGATATTAAGTTCTTGGTAACAGTGTGTATACTATCCAGTATTTTCTATATCGTAATGTTTCCTGGGAATAGTTTTTATCCTGATCAAGAACAATATCTTACACTTGGTAATGAAATTCTAAACGGAGATTACTCTTTAGGTGTTTTTCATAGAGGACCTCTTTTACCATTATTTATTTCACTATCATTTTTAGTAGGTGCGAGCGTTAATGCAATCATATTCGGTTTACCGTTGATATTGACAATAGCGCTGATAATAGTTTCTTTTGTTTTTTCAAAGAGAATGATCGGAAGTGGATGCGTATCAACAATCATACTGTTAACGCTTCCTTATTTCTGGAGATGGACAGAAAGACTTTTAGTAGAAACTTTACTCACGATTTTTGTTTTATTATCAATATTGTTTTTCTTTGAATTAACAGAAAAAAAGAAAAAATCAACACTGCTTGGAATTTCTACTGCGTTGGCAATGCTAACAAAGTTTACTGGAGCAATATTGATACCGGTTTACTTTATTTATCTGTTATTTAAGAAAAAATTAAATTTAGTAAAGACAAAAGAATTCTTAGAGTCGATATCAACATTTCTGTTTGTCTTTCTGACTGTTTTTCTAGTTGTATATATTCTATCTGGAAGTTCTGGTTTAGAGCACCTGTTTTTTGTTTCAGGTGTGAGTGGAACCAATATTTTTTATTATATCATAAGATTTGCGGCTATTCCTTGGTCAGTGTTTTTCTTATTCGGAATTTATAAAATCTGGAAAAAAAGAACTCCGCAGAACGAATTGCTTTTAATAACATTCTTTGTATTCTTTGCAGTTTTTCAAGTATTGAATTTTAAAGAGGACAGATTCTTGTTTGCAATGTTTCCAATATATTCATGTATTGCAGCACTAGGAATTGATTGGTTAAAAGAAAAAAGCAAAATTATAACAAAAATTGTTTTTGTTCTGTTTGTTATATTCGGTGTTGTGTTTTCAGCTTGGACATTATCTTTTGATTCAAATCATCATTTAGCAAGAATTCCTGCAAGTGGTTATGTTTCAAATCTGCCAGAAGATGCTATCATAGCAAGTGAAGTATCGCCTTACTATCTTTCATTGTTCCATCTCAATGTTGTAGATTTTCCTGGAAGTAAAATCGAAAGGGGAGAAATAGAACAAAATGTTGAGGAATGGATTCTGAATAACGATGTGGATTATGTTATAATAAGTATATACGGTGAATATGACAGACACCCTGTTCACTATTATTACAATCCTGAACTGTTTGGTATAAAATTGCCTATACAAATCGAATACCGATCCAACAGAATTCCACCTGACACCGAATTTCAATCTTCAATCTTTACGCAATTAGAAAATAGTGATTTGTTTGAAAACGTTTATGAAAATTATCAAAATGGGCAAAAAATATTCATAATTTATAAGAGTTTGAATTTAAATATTAACACTAAAAATCAGGTGATAGAATGAAAGTTTTAGTTTTAAACCCTCCCACATTTGGCCTCAGATTTAGTAGAGATGGAAGATGCCAGAGTGAGGAAAATACATGGCTCGATACGTTTCCTCCCACAGCCTTTGCGAGCATAGCTGGATGTGTTAGAGAAAAGTATGAATTAAAACTTATTGATTGTATGGGTTCAAAACTTTCATTCGAAGATTGTATGAAAATAGTAAATAATTTTAGCCCTGATTTTTCGATTATAAACACCTCAACTCCGACAATAGAGATGGATGTGAATACCGCAGATGAGATAAAAAAATTGACAGGTTCTAAAATAATAATGTATGGAGAACACGTAACATCAAGGTATAAAGATTTGCTCGAAAAACACAAACAGATAGATTTCGCAGTATTAGGAGAGGCTGAAACACCTGTAATGAGCATATTGGAAGGCAAATATAAGGTTAAAGGAGTTGCTACCAGAGCATGGGATGGCGGTATCTGGCAAGAGCCTGATTTGGATTCGTTGCCTTTTCCTGCATATGATCTTCTACCAGAATATAGATTCCCTTTGACGGGAGAAAAATGGACTTTTGCCAGGTCGGGAAGAGGATGTCCGTTTAATTGTTCTTATTGTGTAATGCCACTTCTGGCAGGAAGAAATGTTAGATATCATTCAGCAGAATATATGGTTGAACAGTTCAAATGGTTGGTCAATGATATAGGAATAAAGGTTTGGATGATGTGGGATGAATTGGCTACATTTGATAGGGAACGCATGAAAAAATTCTGTGATTTGATGGTGAAAGAAGGTTTAAGTAAAAAAGTAAAATGGTTTTGTACAACAAGAGTAGATTGTTTTGATGATGAATTGGCTAAAAAAATGAAGGAATCTGGTTGCCAAATGATTTCGTTTGGTTTTGAATCAGGCAACCAAAATGTTCTGAATAGGAACAATAAAGGTATAACAATTGAGCAATCGAAAAAAGCCGCTAAAACAGCCAGGGACAATGGGCTAAAAATTATAGGCCATTTCATAATAGGATTGCCTGGTTCTGATGAAAAAACCGAAATGGATACCATAAATTTTGCAAAGGAATTGAAAATAAATTTTGCCCAATTTTATATAGCAACCCCGTTCCCTGGAAGCAAATTTTATGAAGATGCCAAGAAAAATGGCTGGTTTTCGTCAGATGATTGGAAAAGTGTTGAACAGGGGACAGCAACTGTTTCCTATCCCAACTTTTCAAGCAATCAAATACAACTGTATAGAAGAAAGGCCTACAGGAGTTTTTACATGCGTCTGTTTGCTGTTAAATCAGTCCTTTCTATGATGTCAGCAAAACAGCTGATAAGGCTTCCATTATTTGTTTTCAATTTCAGCAAATGGATGAAAAAATAGCAAATTTTTAATTTTTTAGCTTAATTAAAACTTAAAAAACATACTTGTTATGAATTCTGTATGACTCCTAAAGTTTCACTAATAGCAAGCGTGTTCTTCCCTAAGCTAGGCGGAACACCGACACAGACGCATGAAATAGCGAGGAATGTGATAGCTGAAGGAATAGATGTTGTTGTTCATCCAACAAACGCAAGTTCAAAATTTGATTACTCGAAGCTTCCTTACAAAACCAGACCCATTTATGCAAAACAAGTTTTTGAGGAAAGATATTCTGAATACACCCACTCGACAAAAAGATTTCCAAAAATAATTTACAGTCTATTAAGCGATCCTGAAATAAGAAGTTCTAATATAATTCATTGCGATGGACCAACATTTGCAGGCATGTTCGGTTCAATATTAAAAATATTTTTAAGAAAAAAACTAGTTGTCCATCTTGGTGGAAATATTTACAAAGAGGCTGCTCGTCGCGGAGGAATAAAGAGCTTTTTGAGTTTAATCACTTCAAGAATTTCTTTTAAAATTGCTGATAGGATTGTTACAGACGGTGATGACTTGAAAGATGTTCTTATGAGTCACGGTATTGATGGAAAAAAGATTGTAACCATAACAAACGGTATAGATACAGAGATGTTCAAGGATAAAAAATTAGATAAAGAGTTTGAAGATATTCTAAAACAAAAAAATATCATTGTTCCTAAAAACAAAAAGATAATTGTTTTTGTTGGCCTTTTGTATTATGAAAATGGACCGAAGGATTTTGTAGATGTGATAAATTCTATAAAAGATAACGGTGTTATAGGTTTGATGTTTGGTGGTGGGCCGATGTTCAATGATGTTAAAAAACATATTGAAAAAACAGGCGCTCCTGTGCAATTGGTCGGCCCTGTACCAAGAGATCTTGTTGTAAACGCTTATAGAATGGCAGATGTTTGCTTTTTCCCTCTTGTAAGCATAGGAGGTGTTTCACAAATAGTCCCAGAAGCAATGTCGGTAGGCAGAGCTGTTGTTACAACTAATACCGGTTCGATGAGCAAAGTTGTAAAAAATAAAGAGAATGGAATGATAACAGAAGTACTCGATAAAAAGAAAATGGCTGAATATATAACGTTGTTATTAAATGATGAAAAACTTCGAAATAAGATCGAAAATAACGCAAGAAAATTCATCGTTGATAATATGAGTTGGAAAAGTGTTGCAAAAAAATATTTGAAATTCTATTGTTCAATCTGAATGAAATGCACCAATTTTTGATAAAATTTATAAAGAATTAAATTATGCTATTCATATGAAAACCGTTGGTATTATAGGTGGTCTGGGTCCTGAAACTACAGCAGAGTTTTATTTAGAAACAATTTTTAGTTGTTATCAACAAAATAAGGATAGTAGGCCCCCTGTTTTGATATGGAATGTTCCATTGAAATATAAAATTGAAGAAGATTTATTGACCAAAGCTAGTGGAGAAGAAAGATATATACCATATTTAATAGATGCTGCAAAAAAACTTGAAAAGAGTGGTGCAGATTTTTTGGTTATGCCATGCAATTCTTTACATGTTTTCATAGATGATATAAGAAAAGCAGTTAAAATACCAGTATTAAGCATTGTTGAAGAAACTACAAAATTTTTGAAAAGTAAAAATATACCAAGTGTTGGGGTATTAGCAACATCGACTTTGTTGAAAGGTAAATTGTACGAATCTGCACTCGGAAAGGAAAAGATAAAACAGATTGTTCCGGATGGTTTTGAGCAAGCTAAAATAGGAAAATTAATAAAAAACATTGTGATGAACAGGCATGAAAATAGAGATAGGAAAGAACTTCTTAAGATAGTAAACAATTTCGAAAAGAAAGGATTGGAACATGTTATTTTAGCCTGTACTGATCTTCAACTTTTAATACCAGAGCACTCGAAAATTGAAATATACGACACAATGAAAATTTTCGTGAATGCAACGGTTAAAGAAATTCTAAAATAAAACTATTCCGACTTGAACCGTGCAGAATAATAGTTTGCAAATCGCCTGAAGTTGCGTTCTAATTTTATGTTTTTCTTTGAGCAGCGCTTGCGCTCGATATCAAAATAAGCTGTCTTGCTATCAAATTTTGCTATCTCTTCTGGTTCAATTTTTTTCATGCTTATGATTGCTGTTTCATTTCTATCTTTTATCATTATTCCAATTTCTGTTTTTTGATACTGTCCGCCATAGGTATCAATAAATCTCTTAACAAGATTCATAAGTATGTCTTCTTTTTCCCAGTCCTTTAGATCTTTTTTCATTTCGCTTACTTTTTTAATTGGCGTTGCTGGATTGCCAAAAGCGAGGGTGTTTTCTGGTATGTCTGTCGTTACAAGAGAATTTGAACCTATTATAGAATTCTGTCCTATTTTAACTCCTGGATGAATAATAGCCTTTGTTCCTATCCAAGAATTTTTTCCAATATGAACACTTGATATCTTGTTTATCTGGTGACCATCTATCTCTTCAGGCCATGTGCTGTGAGTCCAGATTTGTCCACCCGAACCACCTAAAGCTACGCTGTCTTCTAGTGTAACTTTGTCACGAACATTGATATGATATCCTGTACCTATGAAACAATTGTCACCAATTTCAAGTTCGTTATCACCATCGATTATAACATTCTGAGAAATTTCTGTGAATTCACCAATTTTTACTTTTCTTAAGCTGCTGATGAAAACACCATCCGCTATTCTAGCATTGTCTCCAATTTCTAGTTCCTTTGCTAGAATTTTTACGTTTCTGGCTATGCTCACATTTTTTCCTATTTTATAACCAGCCCTCTTATAGATTCCTCTACGCAAAGAGTTTATCGGAGACAGGGATGCAATTTTAGATGTTAGGTATTTTTTCTTCATATTGTGTTTTCCAAAACTAGGCTTTATAATAGTTTACTATCCTCTTGATTGCGCTGCATGCATCTTCTATATCTTTTTCTGTCATATGCGAGAAGAAAGGCAGAGATATCATTCTATCATAAACGTACTCCGCGTTTGGAAAATCTCCTTTTTGATAACCATATGTTTTTTGGAAAAATGGCTGCAGATGCAGTGGTATGAAATGTACGCTTGTACCAATGTTTTCTGCTCTAAGGGCTTTGATTACTTCATCCCTGTTTATTTTCAGGCCATCAATCAGAATTGTGTAGATGTACCAAGAGTGTTTTATATCATCTTTAACAGTTGGTGTTTTTATTCCAGGAACATCAGAAAGAAGTTTTGTGTAAAGCTCTGCGTTTTTTTGACGAGTTTCTATGAAACCATCTAATTTTTTTAATTGATGCAATCCAAGCGCTGCCTGCATGTCAGTCATGTTTGCTTTGAATCCTGCATCCATTACTTCATAATACCATGAACCCTTGTCAGAATATCTCTTCCATGCATCAGAGCTTATTCCATGAAGGCGAAGTGTTCTTAGTTTGTTTGCAAGCTCTTCATTATTTGTTGTTATCATACCGCCTTCGCCTGTTGTCATGGTTTTTGTTGCATAAAATGAAAAACATGTAGCGTCTGAAATGGAACCTATTTTTTTTCCTTTGTATTCAGAACCTACTCCATGCGCAGCATCTTCAATAACAGAAAGATTATGCTTCTGTGCAATTTCTAGAATTCTATCCATATCAGCAGAGTGTCCCGAGTGGTGCATTGGCATGATAGCCTTTGTTTTGTCTGTGATTTTTTCTTCAATCTTATCGGGATCAATGTTGTATGTATCTCGAGTCACATCAGCAAAAACAGGCTTTGCGCCTAAATGAACAATAACATTAGCAGCTGATGCAAAAGTTGTTGTTGGCAATATAACTTCGTCGCCTGGCTTTATGCCAAGACTGTACAGAGAAAGGAAAAGCGCCATTGTGCAGGAATTGCATGAGATTGCATAATCTGCACCAACGTATTCTTTGAAAGCTTCTTCAAATTTGATTGTCTTAGGTCCCATCGAGAGCCAGCCAGATTTTAATGTATCTACCATTTCATTTATCTCTTCTTCTCCAATGGTTGGTTTACCAAATGGTAAAAATTCGTTTCTTATCGGTTCTCCGCCCTCAATTGCTGGCTTGTCCATATTCAATAATCCTCTTTATTCCTTCTTCCAAATTTATTTTAGGTTCAAACCCTTTTGATTTTATCTTTTCTATATTGGCTATAGGATATAAATCCTCTTTTGTTTCCTGCTCTTTGTAGCTTATTTCCACGCTTATTTGCTTGTTCACTTCTTCAGCTACCTGCTTTATTGTGGTTTCTTTTCCGAAACCTACATTGAAATCATTATTATCTAAACCTTTCAAAGCCATATGTAAGGCATTCACAGCATCATCCACATATAAAAAATCCCTTATTTGATCACCAGAACCAACTAATGTTAAACTATCTTTATTCATGGCTCTACTCACGAAAATTGGAACTACCCCTTTCCCCCTAGGTCCGTAGAGGTTAAAGAACCTTAAAATCGTATATGTTAGCCCATAGAGCTTGTGGTACAGCTGTACATAGCTTTCTGCTGAAAGCTTGCTCATTCCATAGGGTGTGCTAGGCCTCTTAGGGGCATCCTCAGAAACAGGGTTTTCTGTGGGTATACCATACACAGCTGCTGTAGATATGAACACTATCTTCTTGATTTTAAATTCTCTGCATGCTTCAAGTACGTTCACAGTGCCTTGAACATTGAGCTCAAAATCCTTTAATGGATTCTCAACAGAGAATGGAAGTGATATCTGCGCAGCTAAATGGTAAATTATATCAATATTAAGATCTTTCAACACGTTTTTGATGGCTTCATAATCAAGAATGCTAGCATTAACATATTCAACACCTTTTATTTGAGGATCAACTATATCCAATGCATAAATTTCATTCTCAGAATCTTCTTTTAGTTTGTTAATTAGGTGTTTACCAACAAAACCAGATCCGCCTGTGATTAGGATTTTCATACTAGACAATTGAAGGTAAGGTTTTTAAAACATTGTTGAGTTTGTGCATGAGCGCAATATTAGGTACAAAATAAGCTATTATCGTGGATGTTACAGCTCCTGTAATACCAAACATTGGTATCAAATAGATATTCAATGATATGTTAATTATCGCTGCAGAGAGTATTGCATATGAAGATAACTTTATTCCACTCTGCCCAATTGATGCAGCGAACCAGTTGTGCATTGTGAATGGCACCATTACACATGCAGCTAAAGGGAATATTAACAGGTAAACAAAGTTAATTGGATAACCGTACAATAGGATAACTACGTACTGAACAGCTAGCATGCCAAAATAGTATATCGGCAGGAACTTGAAGGTTTTCCAGAGTTTTTTCAAAATGCCTCTTTTGTTTTCATTCATTGATGATTCTGGAAAGAAGACTGTTGCAAATATTGTTAATAATGATAAAGTTACCATTGTAGTCATTAATGAATATGCTTTGTATATACCAACAGCTTCAGAGTCTAAAAATATTTTAATGAATATTTTGTCCATGTTTATCAATACTGCAGCTGAAACCATTACAAGTATGCTGAAAACACCATATCTTAAAAGTCGTTTTGCCCAGAGACTTTCTATGTATTTTTTTCTCATGTTTCGTATGATTTCAGGCAGCATCACAAAGCATGAAATAATGTAGGCAATGAAAAGTGCTAGGAACGCATAGAACATTCCTGCTCCGTAAAGCAAAAACGCAACAAACATTATTGCAAATGAGCTGAAAGCCCAGATTATTTCCATTAGAGCATTTTTCTTTATTTGAAGAAGCCCTTGGGAAGTGTCCTTGAAAGTTATCCAAATAGTATAGCCTAGAGCCAAAGCAATTCCTAGAAAGAATATTTCACTGCTAACTGAAAAGAAAGGAGCTATGAAATCACCAAGCAACCACAATACAACAAACGACAGAATAGTAAAAATCGCTATCATTGGTATTCCTGTGCTTATTATCCGCTTTTTCTCCCTGCGTTCACTTGAAAGATACTTTACCATTGCTGTATCAATGCCAAAGAGCATTGGTATGAAAAAAAGTCCAGATAATGCAATAATAAGCGATAAATCGCCATAGAGCGCAGGACCTAACACCCGTCCAGCATATATCTGAAAGCCTAAGGAAAAAACTTTTGCTATAATAAAACCTATAGCAAAGTAACCTAGGTTCTTTATGAACCTCTCTACACGTTCGTTTGGTTCTCCAAAAAATTTGCGGTAGAACCACAAAAACAATACCATCACAAAGTTCATAGTTAAATTTGTGTGATGGGTTTAAAAATATCCAGGCAACCACCTTAGTCGAAAAATATAATTATTAAAATAGGAGGGTATGTTATTTGGAATAGTGTTGGTATCATATTTTTTTCTTATTATACTTTCTATTTCATCAACAGTTTTATCATTACAGGGTATAGGAACAATTCTATTAACTCTTCTACCATTTAAATGAACATCATAAAACCAAAAAGTATCGTTAGTATCACCATCGTGATTGAAATATATCTTAACTTCTCTACCGTCATTAAAAGTGAATTGGTGTGGATCTTCAGGATATAACATAATGAAGCATACACATGCAAACTATAAAAATTGATTCAATATTTTGAATATTCTAAAATCTCCATAATTTGTATAACATCGCCTTGGCGAAACTTGGGATTTTGTCTCTGTTTTTGATGAAGGATTCATAATTCCAATCTAGTACAAGTAATGCCAGCGCTTTTCTTATGTTGGTTTTCCGAAGGACACGGAAACGGAACATGCGTTTCCAATATTTGATTTCTTTGTTGGAAACATTCGGATATTTCATTATTGATATGAATTTATGTGAAAAAGGAAGAGTTGACATATCCATTATCCAGCCATTCTTTTCACATAACGATTGTAACTCTGTACCTGGATAAGGCTGGAAAATAGAAGCATCAACAACAGTTGGTTTTGCACGCCTGTTAAGATGCACGGTTTCCCACATCTCTTTTTCTGTTTCGTATGGAAGGCCAACCATATTGTAAGAATATGTTTTCAATCCATGATTGTTTGCAGCCTGGAAAGCTTTAATTATCTGTTCATTTGTGTTGAATCTTTTCAAGACCTCGCGACGGATTTTTTCATTGCCTGATTCTATTCCCATATTCAATGTTGTACAGCCCATTTCACTTAACATCTTTGCCATCTCATCATCCATTGTTTCTGGCCGCGCATTGCAGCTGCATGGCAAAGCTATTTCCTTAACATAAAGCTTTGAGAATCTGCGCATCCAATCCTTTGAATAAGTGAAAGTATCATCCTCGAATGCAACAAAATTTATTTTATATTTTTTGCGAAGTTCCTGCAATTCTTTTATTACATTTTCTGGAGAACGCATTCTTGTATACGTGCCTTTATCTTTGTACATCTTCTGAGAAATATGATTAATACAATAGGTGCATTGGAAAGGGCATCCTCTGCCAGCCATTATATCAGCTGTTCCTGATCTTGCATCAAGATATCGTTTAAAGCCAAACAGCTCTCTGTCTGGAAATGGAAGCTTATCCAAGTCTTCTATAAGAGATCTTACAGGATTCCTAAATATTTTTCCATCTTTTTTGGTCCAAAGATTTTTGATTTTAGAGAAATCTTTCTTTTCTTTCAATTTGTTTAGAAGCTCTACAAGAGCATGTTCGCCTTCGCCTTGAATTATTGCATCAACACAATCCTGTTTTATCGTACCTTCAGGATCAACTGTTGGATGTATTCCACCAAACAATATTAGAATATTTGGATGTCTTCTTTTCAGTTCTTTTGCAATTGATAATGAAAAATTAAATTCTCCACTACGTAAAGAGAAGCCGACCACGTCTGGTTTTACTTTCTCCGCCATATTTATGCAGTCTTTGGCTGTTCCGCCCCACGTGTAATCCATGAGGAATGTTTCATGGTCATGTTCTTTGACATATGCTGCTATCGAAGCTAAACCTAGAGGTATGTATTCTTCTCGCATTAGATTTGGATAGACGAATAATATTTTCATAGTATCATATTTTAGTTATAGTGTAAAAGATAAACATTTATATCATTAATCTGCATCTGAACTCGTTTTATAAAGAATAATTACAATACATATTTAGGTAATTTTGATGCGCAAAAAGAAAAATAAACCAATATCATTTAAAATAAAACCGTTTCTAACAATGCCTGTATTGGCTATTATTGCAATTCTTATAATTCTAGGCTGCATTGGAATAAGCACAATCGGCGAAGGCTGGTTTCCTGTAGCCTCTGAAGATGCTTCGGCAACAAGCATCACTATTGCTACTGGAGAAGCATGTGAAAGTTGCAGTT
>JAHIRU010000073.1 GCA_018818465.1 Nanobdellota archaeon | reverse complement strand
TCCAGGCATGCTATAATCCATTACGATATGTGTTACGCCATGCTCTTTCATCCACGGTACCCATTCATTCCAATTATCTACAGGTGACATGAACCAGTCTGCTATAGCTTCATTTATTCCACCAACCATGTTACCGCCGTCAGCAACGCTAGCTCTATTACCAGGCCATTGGAACCAGTAGCCATAATCCCACCAAGACAGGATGACAGAGTCTTGGGGAGTTTCTTCAGAGAGGAAGGTCAGTCCCTCTTTCCAATAGCTGTTTAACGAAGGGCCTAGTTGCTGCGAGTAAACAAAACCAGATGCGAAGTTAAATATGAGAGTGAATAAAATCAGTAGAGCGATTGGTACAGTGATATAATAAATCTTTATTTTTGATTTTATAGTTTCTGCCGATTTCATTATTTTCAGGTCAATAGCCTTTTTAATTATCCAATGCAAAAAGAAAGCCGCGCAAAGCGCTGCTGGTGGACCCAACAAGAAAGTCAGCCTAACCATTCCCATTACTCCCCAAATACCGGATAATATCCAAATCAGCATGAAGACATAAAGCCAGTTTCTCGTTTTACAGAATTCATATATCAGCAAAAAGCTTCCAAGCAGCATGAATAGCCATATAGCAAACAGTTCAGAAAATCCTGAAAAGAATGGCAAAAGTCCTGCGGAAAATGACGTGCTTAGATTGTTTGTTATCACATTCCAGCTTCCGGGATTGTTTTCTGCGACAGTTGTTCCGATGAGACTTCTTGATTCGGGTCCAATGTTGATAATTCCTCCCAGCATATGATTAAACGGCTCAAAGAACATTGAGCCAAAAACCACTATAACAATTAACAAGACAATGAGTCCGGGAATTATGTAAGGAATTAATTCGTCCTTTATTATCTTGAATTTCTTTACTCCAAAATTCTTTACTAGATATCTTATAAGCAATAAACCTACGCCTGCAAAAGCAAGCTGTATGTAAGTTGTTGTAATGACAAAATGTTTGGCATACATCTGATGCAAAAAGAATCCCAGTATGATAGTCGGTATGTAAGCTTTCAGCAATGAGCCATCAAACAGTTTTTCCAAGCCGTCTATCATATTCTTTGTACGTCCTGGAACAAGATAATTGACTATTAACAATAATCCTTGTATAACAAACAAAATCAATGCAAAGGATGCGTAAAGCAGGAATATGTAAGCGGCTCCTCCCCATGCGGTTGACATTACTGCAAGGAAGAATCCTGCCATAATTCCATCAACCCATGAACTCCTCTTGTACGCGCGTATGAAGAACAAGACGCTGAGCATCATGAATACTGATGCCGTCGGTTCTTTCTCAAGGAAGCCTGCAGAAGTCCTTGTTATGAACGCTGGCATCACCGCAAGGAAAAATGCGGCAAAGAATCCAGCAACTTTGCTGTTAAATAACTCCTTTCCAACAAAAAACATGACTACTACTGCAAGCGCACCTATCAGCGCAGGCCACAATATTCCCCATTCAAGGAAAGTCATCTGCATTCCTATCGCAGATAAAGCTGCGTATGAGTATGCAGGCATGTATATAGGTGCAAGATAATCCATTCCGCCAGGATCAACACCAAGCGGATAAAACCTCATCATGTCCCTTTCAGGCAACTGAAAATTATGGGACAGGACATACTCTCCCATTCTGTAGTGATAAAAAGGGTCCAGTGCTTGCAAATCTCCATATCTTGCAGGAAAGCTTCTCAACCAGAAAGACAAAACAAAAAGCGCTAAAACTATGATAAGAAAGCCGTACTGCTTTAAAAACTGTTTCTTATCGAAATCAAGTTTCATAGTTTACCTATAATTATTTTCCTAGAGCACGTTTGAATTCTAATGAAAATCTTTTAGCTTCAACTTCTATGACAGTTGCTGAATCGATTAAAGTTTTTTTTGGATTGCTTCCAAAAATTGTTATTTCAGGCTGTGACAGATACGGATGCCTGATCATGTAAGATGATTGTTCAGCACCTTCTTTCCATGCTTTTTCTCTTAGAAGATTCAAAAGAGTATGACATTCTCCAGCCATTTCTATTTTAAGTTTGTCCTTGCCCTTTTCTAGCACTTTCACATTCATAGAATATTAATCTGCATGTATATTTATAAGCTTTTTATTTTCTCTATATACTCTGCGCGTTCCCGTTCTACACCCTGTTTTTCTGCTAAAAATAAGCTGATAAGATCTCCTATGTAGATTAAATAAAAAGCCCTTTCAAGCCAGTTATCACCTTTTGCGTTTATTTCAAGTACCCTAGCTCTCTTATTTATAAGATCTCTAAGAAAATTCATAGTTTTTGTAGTGCTTTCATTCTCTCCAATACCGCGCAAAAACAGTACAGATATCCCTACAGATTTTCCTTGCCAGCCAACAACTTCATTGTGATTGATTTCAGGATAGGTCTCAGATTTTGCATGCATTTTTGCATTCTCGTTAATCTGTGTCTTGTACCTCATACAGACTGCTTCACTTGTTCCGTAAATGAATGGCATTGTACCAACCATTTTTTCTGCAGCATGCTCTGCTATTTCCTCACATTTGTCTTTATTCTCTTCAAGAAATTCTCCTATTTTTGTGTAATCAACGCCTATACTACCTAAGCTATCCAGGCAATTGACAATAGGAAAAAACAAAAAAGGAAAAGCATCGCGCGGCTGCATTCCTTCTGACGGTATTTCTATTGTGGGAATGTTCATTTTTTTTGCATAATCACCAATCTTTCCGCCAGATGTTATCACAACAATTTTAGGTTCAATATCCAGCGCCTGTTCAAATCTTTTCAGAGTTTCTTCTGTGTTTCCGGAAAAGGAAATAAAAAATAAGAGTGTTTTGTCATCAATCCAGTTGGGCAAAAAAAAGTCCTTTGAAACATCTATAGGTATTTTAGAAAAGGGTTTTAGCCAGTCTTTAATTACATTTCCACTTATTGCTGAACCGCCCATTCCAGCTATCATAATTTTATTGAAATTTCTATAACTTTCAGGAAGATCTGTTCTATAATCCATAGCACTTTTGCACAGCTCTGGAAAGTTTCTTATAGGATTTTTCATATCATTCACTTGCATCATATTTTTCTATATAACTGTTAACAATATCAATTAAAAATTTACCTATTCTGTTGAATGTCTCTTGATCAGACGATTCCCATCTTGCTACTATAACAGGCGTTGTGTTTGACGGCCTTGCAGCAGCCCAACCATTGTCAAAAAACACCTTTACGCCATCAAGATCAGAGATTTTCACGTTCTGTTCCTGGAAATGTTTTTTTATTTCATCCACAACTAAAACTTTCTTTTCATCCTTGCACGCAATTCTGATATCATCTGACACTATATATTTCGGTAGACTTTCAATGAACTCATCAAGATTTTTATTGCATAAAATTTCTAGAATTCTTGCGCCAGCAAAAAGCGCATCATCATAGCCATAATTCTCTTTGAAATAGAAATGCGCAGAGGTTTCACCAGAGAGTTCGGCACCATTCTTTCTCATCAATTTTCTTATAAAATTGTAGCCAACTCTTGAAACAATTGGTTGACCGCCATTCTTTCTTATAACATCATCTATTGTTTTTGAACAGATGAAATCATATATTATCTTACTGCCAGGGCTTCTTTTCAGCGTGTCTTCAACAAGAAGCGAGAACAAAACATCACCTATAATTATTTCACCTCTTTTGTCAACAAAACCAATTCTATCGCCATCACCGTCAAAAGCCAAGCCCATGTCAGCGCCTGTTTCAACAACTCGCTTTTGGAGATCCCTTAAAGTATTCTTTTCTAAAGGATTTGCTAGATGGTTTGGAAAATTACCATCAGGTTCACAGTATAAACAATCAACTTTACATCCAATTCTTTCAAAAAGTCTTTTTGCGATGTCACCTGCTATGCCGTTACCGGCATCAACAACTATGCTAAGGTTTTTACTCAATTTTGTTTTTCCTGCAATAAAATTGATAAAATCTTCTGATATGTCTTTTTCTTCTTTTGATCCTCCAGGAACACTAACAATTTCTTTACCCGATTTGCAGAAATCTTCCATATCCTTTATGCCGTTATCATAATCAATAGGTTCTGCTCCTCTTCCGCAGAATTTAAACCCAAGGAATTCTTTAGGGTTATGCGAACCCGTTACCTGTATACCGCCATCTAATTCAAGCGTGACTGTTGTATAATAAACTACAGGACTTGGTATATGTCCAATATCTATTACATGAGCACCCGCTGAAACAATGCCTTCTATGACAGCTTCTCTAACTTCTTTGCTGCCTAGTCTTGCATCTGCACCAACTGCTATTCTTGGCTTCTCAACACCATTCTTGTTCAGTAATTTTACAAAAGCAAAACCAATTTTTCTACCAAGTTCAGGGTTTACCATGCTTGGATATATACCCCGAATATCCCCTGCTCTGAATATCTTCATACAAAAAGTAATAGCCGTTAATTATAAATTAGTTGTCAATAGTGCGGATATTCTCACTCTTAATCGCTTTCTAAACTCTCCAGAATTTCTTTTCCTCTATCCACGCGAATCTTCTTCTCTTCTATCATTTTAGCTGCAACCTTGTCTATTTGCTCTCCTTTTGCGCCTGCTAGCACAGCGATATTTTTTGCATGAAGTCTCATATGACCCTTTTGGATACCTTCTGTTGCTAATGCACGCAAAGCTGCAAAATTCTGTGCTAAACCGACAGATGCTATAACTTCACCAAGCTCGTTTGCGCTTTTTACGCCCAAAATTTTGACTGCTATTTTTGCTATAGGATGAGTTCTTGTTGTTCCGCCAACAAGACCTATTGCCATAGGCAATTCTATCTCACCAACAAGATCTCCATTTTCATTTTTACTATATTTAGCTAATGGTTTGTATCTGCCGTCTATTGCAGCAAAAGAATGAGCACCAGATTCGATTGCTCTGAAATCATTGCCTGTTGCTATTACAACAGCATCTATGCCATTCATCATGCCCTTATTGTTTGTTGTGCACCTGTATGGATCTGCATCTGCAAATGCGTAAGCATCGAGAACAGCTTCAACAACTTCTTCTCCACTCATTTCACCTTTTGTACTCTTTTCCAAGTCTTCCTTTGACCAGACAGCTCTTGAACGAGCCTTTCTATGAACAGCTAAGTTTGAAATAATCCTAAGCCTTACTTTACCACCAACTAATTTTTCAAGTCGTGGTCCGATAGCTTCTGCAAGAGTGTTAACAGCGTTCGCACCCATAGCATCTCTGCAATCAACAAGAAGATGAACAATTAGCATTTTGCCACGCTGTGATTCCAATATTCTAACTTCAATATCGCGAAGTCCTCCACCATATTTAACTAGAACAGCTGGATCAACATCATTGGCATATTTTATTATATCATCCTTTTCTTTCAGAATTGCTTCCTTTCCTTTTTCCACATTTTCTATTCCAACCATCTGTATTTGCCCTATCATTATAGGTTCGTCACTATCTGTGGTGAAACCGCCTGAAGGTCTTGCAAGTTTTGCAGCATAAGAAGCTGCTGCAACAACAGATGGTTCTTCTATGCACATAGGAATAACATAGTCTTTTCCATTGATTACAAAATTAGTAGCTATGCCAAAAGGAAGCTCTGTTGTGCTGACAACATTCTCTATCATTCTGTCAGCGCTTTCAATATCGAGTGATCCGGTTTTTTTTAAAAGATTAATTTCTTCTTCATTGAGATCTGCAAACTCCCTTATTTTTTCTATTCTTTCATCTACACTTAATTTATTGAATCCTGAAATGTCTGATCTTTTTTCGCCCATACAGATCACATTAGTACAACTCTTGGATGATTGGTTTAAAAGCGTTATTTTAAACATAAGAATGCTTTTTTATAGTAGTTAAAACAATTAATTAACAGATACAATGAACGGATTATTTGTTGGCAAAGCCAAATTCAGTGCAATATTAGTAATAGCTGTATTTTCATTTTTTGTGTTGTACCAATTTGCCAGCGCAAATCCTGATGCATTGCAAGTAATAATTGAGGCGCCGTTAAGCAACGCCAATGTAACAAATACATCCGAATACACTTTCAATGCTGATACAAACGAAACCGCAAACAATCTCACATGGCAATATCAATCAGGTGGTTGGCAAGACATTGCCATAAACACTACAGCAGGAACCAATTTCACAAGAACAATAGCCATTAATTCCAGCCTGATACCAGACGGCAACTATACTGTCAGGGCAGTTGCTGATATTGGCGGACTGAACGAAAGCCAAGCAACAAATGCAACAGCTGTTACCTTTGACTTTAGAGCACCAACAATAACTATAGGAGCTCCTTATGCTGATGGAAATATAACAGGCAATACTACCCCAGTGTTCACATTTAATGTATCAGACCAAGTTATAAATGGCGTATACTCTTTCTTTAACTGTGAATTGTTTTTTAACAATACAGGCTATGGAACAAACACGACAGTTGGCAACAACACAGACACAACCCTGCAGGCAAACGCAACTATTGCAACCGGTGGCTATAATGTTGCTGTAAACTGCACTGATTACGCAGGAAATGAAGGTGAATCAACATCAAGATACGTAACAATTGATGCCACTGATGTGCTAATGACAATAACCGTGCCTGCAGACAATAAAAACACAACTAATGCTGCAGTAAACTTTAGTTTCACACCAACAGATAATCAAGATGCGTCATTCACTTGCAACCTTACTGCCAACAATACTTACATAAATACAACAAACGCCTTGAATAACACATTAGCAATTTTCGTTAACACATTAGGTGAAGGTTATTGGAACTGGTATATAACATGTTGGGACAATTCTTCTAATTCCAATACAACTGCCACAAGAGTATTAATAGTCGATACAACAGCTCCAAGTGTTAGCTTATCTGTTTCAGTAAGCAGCATTCATCAGAGCGAAAGTATTTTGATTTCCTGTGCTACTTCGGATAGCTTATCTGGCGTAGCCAATACATCTCTACCGTCTGTTACAAAACCCACTGGTGCACCCGTATCTGCTTCATGTAATTCATATTTCACAGACACAACTGAGGTAGGCACATACAGCGTTTCCTATTCCGCTACTGATGATGCTAGCAACACAGGTACTGCTTCAACAAGCTTTAGTGTTGTAGGCGGCGGAGGCGGAAGCGGAGGATCGGGTTCAAGTTCTGCAAACACCTATTCAAAAACATGGGACTCATTAACACCCGGGATAACCAGCGAATCAACTATATCTAAATCAGATCTACCTATAACAGGCCTGACATTGGATGTTAAGGAAGCAATTCAATCTGCAAAAATAACTATGACAAAACTTGCAAGCAAACCTAGCGGAGTAAGCATTCTAGACAATGTTATTGTTTATGATTACATAGAAATAGTCGCCACAAAACTAGACGAATCAAACATCGAAAAGGCAAAATTAACCTTTAAAATAACCAAGGAATGGGTTAGCGATCATAACGCAAACAAAGACAATGTTGTTTTGTACAGATATGAAAACAACAAGTGGAATGCTTTGTCTACATCCTTTGAAAAAGAGGAAGGAAAATATTATTATTATGAATCAGAGACACCGGGATTCTCTTACTTCATGATATCATCTGGAACAGGTGTAGGAGAGTTTTGTACACCTGATGATAAAAGATGCTATCATTATGATTTAGAAGAGTGTAATGAAGAAGGAACAGCATGGTTAGTTTCAGAAAAATGCAAATACAAATGCGATAGTGAAACCCTTGCTTGCGTAAAAGAACCAGAAATTTGTACACCAGAAGCAATGAGATGTGTTGGTAATGATGCTGAACAGTGCAGTTACAGGGGAGATCTTTGGATACCTCTTGGAGTATGTGACTTTGGATGCCAGAACAGGGAATGCAACGAATCGCCTTACAGCGCAACACCTTTTGTTATAATAATAGTAGCAGCAATACTGTCTGCTCTTATTTTTGTATTTAGAGGCAAAATATTCGCACTTTTTAACAAAAATCAGAAAAAAACTATTTTTAAGTAAATATTTTCAATAACAACAAGCTGATGGCTTATAATCATTATGCATAGCCATCTTCATACAGTTAATAAATAGGGTAGGTAATTAGAAAGCATGCAGCTAACAAATGAATCTCTAGATAACATAAAGAAAGGGATAGAAGAAGAAGGAGCCAAAAGAATCCTGCTTCAGGTTCCTGAAGGACTAAAGATGCAGGCTCAGAAAGTAGCCAAAGAGCTAGAGAAAGATGGTTTAAAGGTGTTCGTCTCCGCAGATCCATGCTACGGTGCCTGTGACATAAGAGATCATGAAGCAAAGCTCCTTAAATGCGATCTCCTTGTCCATATAGGCCATACTAATTTTGGCCTGGAAACTGACATACCCGTACTATATGAAGAGTATAGATTAGAGGCAAACCCAACACCTATTCTAGAAGAACATATGGATCTTCTCAACAAAGAAAGAATCGGTTTGGCAACAACTTTGCAATATCTCGACTCATTAGAACCTATTAAAAAATTACTCGAAGACAAAGGAAAAAAAGTCTTCTTAGGACAGCCTCAACTAGCAAAGTATCCAGGACAGGTTTTAGGATGTGATTTCTCAGGCGCAAAATCCATAGAAAATGATGTTGATCTTTTTTTGTTTATAGGAACAGGCATGTTCCATTCCTCGGAATTTGCAAACCAAACAGAGAAACCAGTTCTTTATCTCGATCTGGAAAGCAAAACAATCAGGGCACTAGAAAAAGAAAGATTGCAAAGAATTCGTTTTGCACAAATAGAAAAAGCAAAAGAGTGTCAGAATTTTGGCATATTCGTATCAACTAAACCGGGCCAGTTTTTCCTTGAAAGGGCAGAGAAAGCAAAACAGCTTCTCGAAGAGAAGGGCAAGAACGCATGGATAATTGTAACAAACGAGATTTCACCAGAAAAACTCCTCGGAATGAATATAGATTGCATAGTTAATTGCGCATGCCCGCGCATCAGAGAAGATCATGAAGCCTTCAAGAAAACTATAATTAATGCAGATGATGTTGATAGAATATGATTACCTCTTAATCTCGCTTTTTACAAAATCAATTATTCTTTGTGCTACGTTGATGTTGGTTGCCTTTTCAATGCCTTGAAGTCCTGGGTTTATGTTAACTTCTATAACTTGAATTCCGTCTTTACCTTCAATCATGTCAACTGCGCAGATTTCTGACTTGATTGCGCGTGCACATTTTATGCAGATGTCTTCCATTTCATCACTGAGTTTGAAGGCAACACCCCTGCCACCCAATTTTATGTTAGCTCTTCTTTCACCGTTTAGTGCAATCCTCTTAAAAGAAGCAATAACTTCATCCCCAGCAACAATGCCACGAATATCCTCACCAGGATTTACTATGAATTTCTCTATAAGTATCTTCTGTTGCAGTGTTTTCATGGCTTCTATAACAGTCTCTGCAGCTTCTTTGGTGTCCATTACCATAACACCCTGTCCACCAAAACCGGATAGAAGTTTTAATATAATAGGAAATTTTTGTTTTCCAAGTATGTCTTTCGCTATATTTTTTGATGCAGTTAAGTACGTCTCTGGCACAGATATGCCATTCTTAACAAACTGTTCCAAAGTTAAGAACTTATTATGAGCTATCAGAATTGTTTCAGCAACATATGGTTTTTTAACTTCCATATGATCCAAGAATCTAACAACAGGATAACCTATTTCAGCTCTCTTAGAATCTATGCGCGGTAGAATATAATCATATTCACTAAGGCTCTCTTTTTCATGAATAGCATCCAATGACTTATCTATCTTTAGTTCAACATCAACTAAAGGAATCTGTTTAACTTTCATTTCCTTCCGTGCTTCTTCTATAAGCCTCTTTGTGGTATAAGCACTTACATTCTCACTTGGGCCAAGAATTGCTAATTTCATAATATCACTATTTACCAATTAAATAAAAGTAGATTGTTTTTTATTGTTACCCCTCGTTTTACTGAATTGTTCTGATAATTCGTCCTTTTTTGCTTCCAATATGGTTTTTATCTCTTCCATATCTATTTCTATTCCTCTTGCTATTTTTCTTTTATTAAGCCTTGATAATGGTTGCTCTTCTATCAGTTTGATATTTTCTTCTATTAAATCCAATTTCTTTAAAAGAATTTTTCTTAGTTCGCCTTTCTTTTTCAGTGTTTCTTCTCTTGCCCTATCCCAATCTCTTCTAATCTTTCTGACTCTTCTGTTCCATCCAGGTACTCTCAGTATTAACCAGTCAAACACCATAACCAATTACCTATCCTATTAATTATTTGACATTTGTATTATTATAACATTCCTCACAAGCTTTTACGTTTCCTTTAACAGCTTCCGAATGGCCTTCTTTCTGGAGTTCTTCCTTTATAGCCATTTTCAGCTTCTCAAGCGGAAAGAGTTTTGCAATCTTCAAAAAGCTGCCTAATATAGCAGCATTTGGTATCGGTTTACCTAGATTTTTCATTGCAATTTTGGTTGCATCTATGTAAAAAATCTTTCCTTTTTTACTCTGAAATTTCTTCAATTTTTCAGGTGCATTGATTACTATAACGGTGTTATTTTTCACGCCTTTCAAAACAGTCTTTTCACTGATTGTTTTATCGAGAACAACAACAGCATCCGGTTCAAAAATATAACCTCTTGAGAGAATTTCTTTCTTATCTATTCTACAGAAAGAAGTTACAGGAGCTCCTCTTCTTTCTGCCCCGTATATAGCAAAATCTTGTGTTTGAAATTCAGACAAAAAAGCAGCTGTTCCTAAGATATGAGCACTTAATTTAACTCCCTGACCCCCACGGCCATGAAATCTCACTTCATACATAGTTATATAATTATTGAAGCTACAATATTAGTTTATATATGACTTCATTAACATTTACTTCTCTTGGCGGTTGCAGAGAGGTTGGGAGAAATGCCTTCTTGATTGAATCTGGTGATAGCAATTTCCTTTTGGATTACGGATTCGAAATACAGAATTCACTTGTACCAATAACAATTCCTGAAAAAATAAACGGATTTTTTCTTAGCCATGCTCATATAGATCATTCTGGTTTAATTCCGGTTTTGTATAAAAGTGGCTACAATGGAAAAACATTTTTAACAGAAGCCACTTCATCTTTAGCAGAGATGCTTTTGAAAGATTCTATAAAAGTTCAGGAAAGAAGAGGCGAGCAGCCGCGGTTCTTAACACCCCACATTAGGAAATTTATAAAAAACGGCTTCATCGCGAAGTATAATCAAAAAATAAGACTGCATAACGGTATTGCAGAGTTTTATGATGCAGGTCATATTCCAGGCTCATGCCAGACACTTTTAGATACGAACGGGAAAAGAGTTCTCTACACTGGTGATATAAAGTTTGAAGAAACAGAGATGCTTCATGGTGCTGATACGAGAATAAAAAATGTTGATGTTCTGATTTCAGAAAACACCTATTCCTACAAAGATCACCCAAAAAGAAGAGAGGTAGCTGATAAACTTAAAGAAATTATACAGGAAACAGTATACAACAATGGAGTAGCAGTTGTTGCAAGCTTTGCTGTGGGTCGCGCACAAGAGTTATTGCTATTGCTTTATAATCTTGGTTTTGATGTCTACATGGATGGCATGAGCGTAGAGGCAACCAAAAGAATTTTACTCAACCCAAGCTCTGTTAAAAATCCGAAACAGCTGAAAAAAGCTTTTGGGCGTGTACGCAAGCCACGTTCATCCCAGGAAAGATCTAGGATCATTAAAAAACCGTGTGTAATAATAACAACAGCAGGCATGCTTCAAGGAGGACCTGTTGAACATTACATCAAAAAACTACACAATAGACCTGAGTGCTCATTAACATTGACTGGTTATCAGGCTGTAAACACCGTTGGAAGAACATTATTGGACACAGGTAGATACGTGACAGAAGGAATAAACGAAAAGCTAAAAATGAATGTTAATTTTATGGATTTTTCTGGACACTGCGGTCGCGGTAATCTAATCAAGTACTATGAAAAACTCAACCCTAAAAAAATACTACTGGTTCACGGCGAACACAGCGAAAAGTTCGCACAAGAATTAAAAGGGAAGGGTTTCGATACTATCGCTCCAAAAAATGGAGAGAAAATAAGCTTATAATTATGATAAAAATAGACGGAAGCTATGGCGAATCCGGGGGTCAGATATTACGTACATCTATTGCCCTATCTGTCATAACAAAAAAACCTATTCATATTTTCAATATCCGCAAAGGACGATTACATCCTGGCCTAAAAACACAGCATCTTGAGGGGATCAAAGCGCTTGCAGATTTCTGTGATGCGAAACTAGAGGGTGCAAAAATTGGTTCTACTGAAATAAAATTCACTCCAGGCGACGCTTTCAAAAAAGAGGTGAATGTAAAAATACCAACAGCAGGTTCTATCGGTCTGCTGTTTCAAACATTGAAAATCCCTCTAGCTTATGCAGAATACCCTGTAACTGTAAACATAGATGGAGGCGCAACATTCAATAAATGGGCGCCACAGGTTCTGTACACACAAAATATCCTTCTCCCGCTTCTAGAAAAAATGGGCTACAAAGCTAAAATCGACATACAGAGGCATGGTTTTTATCCTGTTGGTGGTGCAAAAGTTAAAATAACAGTCAATCCTTGTAAGAGTTTCAAGCCATTGAAGTTGGAAAAATCCAAAACCATAAAGATATCAGGCCTTTCTATCGCATCAAAACACCTGGAAAAGGCAAAGGTTGCTGAAAGGCAAAAAGAAAGCGTTCTAAAAATGCTTTCTACAAATTATGACATTAAGATAAAAACAGAATCAGTTGATTCTACTTGTCCTGGATCTGGCATTGTTTTGTGGACAGAAACTTTCGGGGCAAGCGGTTTAGGTGAAAGAGGAAAACCAGCAGAAGCAGTTGGCAAAGAAGCTGCGAACGAACTTCTTAAAACACTAAATTCAGAGGCATCAGTGGATGAACATCTCTGCGATCAAATCCTGCCGTTTTTGGCTATAGCTAATGGAGAATCCATAATAACCACACCAAAAATAACTGCGCATACAGAGACAAACATCTGGACAATAAAGCAATTTCTTGACGTGGATTTTGCTGTTGAGAAGAGCGGAAACGTTTTCAAAGTTGTTTGTTCTGGTTCATGAACCGATTAATTGTGTAAACCAATGAGACAAAAAATACTGTGCTGAATAAACTAAAGTAAGCTATCAATTCCATATACGTCATTGGTATTGGCGGTATTGTACCAACAACATAATCCATATAATCGTTGAACAAAAACCATCCCATAATCAATAGAAATCCAGTAAACTTCGCTCTAGAATATGGTATTAGCAGAAAACCGAAGATAACCATTAACATGTGCGGTAGAGCAAAAAACAAAATATCTCCCTGATTTAATATTATTGCAAGGACAGTCCATAAACCATACTTAATTAAACCAACCGATGTTATGTAGTTTAGAATTTTATTGCTTCTACCCTTCATCCTGAGTGCTATCACCACAACAGACAATAAAACGTAGAGAGGACAATCAATAACAAACAGCCATAAATATGT
This sequence comes from Nanobdellota archaeon, assembly GCA_018818465.1. Classification (GTDB taxonomy): domain Archaea; phylum Aenigmatarchaeota; class Aenigmatarchaeia; order QMZP01; family QMZP01; genus JAHIRU01. Next base: position 14,344 of record JAHIRU010000073.1, on the reverse strand, counting down.
CGGAGTGTTAATTACCTGATTCCAATAAAAATACATTCCAATAAAAAAACCTGCTAGTGAAATTAATATTATGACTATAGGCATTGTTTTAGTTGAAAACACTCTTTCTTCTAGAAATTTCATTTTGTTCCCCTTTTCAGTATCTTTACTGGAACTCCTCCAACCATGCAATCTGAAGGAATTTTTTTGTTAACCAAAGAATATGCAGATACTACACTATTATCTCCTATTTCGGCTCCAGGCAATATCATTGTCATTGCGCCAATCAGAACATTCTTACCTATTTTAATTTTGCCACTGCACCATTTTTTGTTCAGGAATTCGTGTGTAATTATAAGAGTATACGAGCCTATTACAGTGTTGTCCCCTATTTCTATCAATTCTGGAAAGAAAATATCAAAATTCACACCAAATATTGTGACATTTTTACCAATTTTCATTCCTATTCTTCGATAAAGTTTGTTTTTTATTTTAGATGGCGGAAGATATTTGCATATGCTCACAACAAGTAAATTTCTTATGACAATAGGCATACTTCTTATCTTTCTCCAACGCCTAAAACTTGTATCACTGCCTGTATATCTTAGACATACAGACATTCTATCTTTTAGGTTCTCTTTCTCCATAGATTTTTTTTGTTTTTCAATTTTATTAAGATAATAAAAATAAACAAAATCCTTCAAAAAATAAAAATGAAGGATTTACTTAAACAAACCTTTCTTCATCCATAGATATATTACTATTATCAATGGTATTATCCAACCTACTAATGTCAATAATCCTGTGAATATGGATATTATCTGCAAAACTATTGTGAGTGTCCATCCATTTTTCTTCATTTGCAATAGCCAGTAGAATCCTAGAAGCGATATTATGCTTATAATCAGAGACAGTGCCATTATAGGCATCATAAGTGCTCCGAGAATTGTAAATTCAGCTCCACCCACCATTGTTGGTATTAATGTGAATATGCCAAGTGATGCTATGCTTCCTAGTATTCCCAATATAGCAAAGATAATTCCTATTACTGCGATTATTGTTACTCCCATTGGTCTTTTTGCCATAAAAAAATACCTCCTGTATATAATTGGTTCTCGGAGAATAAAATACTTTAGTCATAGTGAGAATAACTATAATATGAGAATAAATATGTTTTTCTGGGTTTTTGTTCTAATTGCTCTGTTCTTGTTAGTTTTCTATTTGCAGAATTTGTTAAGATAAAATTAAACCCGTATGTTTTTAATGCCCATTTTAGCCTTTTCTAACCATTCTACATTTCTTATATAATTAACAGTGTAACCGAGACGATTATATATTTTATGTTCATGCAAACCAGCTTTTTTGAAATCTTCCTCGTCATAAATTCCACTAGTCACTGCAGCAAAATGTACTTTGGCATTTTTTGCTGTTTTTAAATCAGATAATCCATCACCGACATATAATATTTCATTTTCTTCTATTCCACAACAATCTGCAAAATCCAATACAGGGTAGAATGAATCTGGATGAGGTTTTGGGTTTTCACAATCTTCTAATGTATAAAAGAAGTCAAAATGATTGTAATCTATTCCATCAATTTTATTAAACGCTTTGTTTATTCTTTCTTCTGTTGATGATGTCAAAACACCTACTAGAATGTTTTCCTTTCTAAGAAACCCCATTATTATTGGATAATCGTTAACTAGGTCAGAATTTCTGTAATGATTGAATCTCATTGCATCCCAAAATTCTCTCTCATCTAAACCATTAAAAAGTTTTTTATAAAATTCCTTCCAAGGCAAACTCCAAGCTTGTTTGAACTTTTTCTCAGAAGGCATCTCAATCCCAAGACGCTTACATCTCTCTTTAGTGTTTTTATAGAAACGTTTACCTATAGTAATCAAAGTATCGTCAAAGTCTAAAGTTACCAATTTTATCATGAGAAGCAAATGGTTTGCAAATTTTAAATATGGACATGAAGGGTTTTTTAGAATAATATTTCATCCAAATCCTTCCTAGATCTTGGATCCGGATCTTCTGCAGGATAGCCTATTGGCAAGACGAAGGGGATAATGTATTCTTCAGGTATGCCAAGTATTTTTCTCACCTTGTCAGCATATATCCATGCTACAAACACCGAACCAAGACCTAATTCGGTAGCTCTTAAAACCAGAAATGAAGCAGCAATAGACAAATCTATTAAGGCATAATCCTCAGGAGAACTATCAGCATTCTTTCTTTCCGGGTATTGTTTCGAATCCGCACAACAAACAATAATTAACGGAGCATCATAAACAAAAGGTTGTTCGAATGCCTTTTCTTTTTTCAATTCGTTTATCACATCTTGATTCTTAACGATAAAATATTTATGAGATTGAGTATTTTTTGCTGAAGGAGCTTTTCGTGCAGCATCTAAAAGATCTTTGATAATATCTTCAGGAACTTGTTTATTCAAATATTTACGAATACTTTTTCTCTGATTAATTGCATCTTTAACATTCATAACATTCCTTACTTGTTAAATGGACCTGGGGGGATTCGAACCCCCAGCCTCTCGCATGCCGAGCGAGCGATCTACCGTTGATCTACAAGCCCTTTATCTTATTTTTATTTCAGCATCTTATATTGTTGTTTTTCCTCTTCGAGCCGTTTCACTAAAACAACATATAGATGCCTCACCTAAAAATTAAATATGAAATTTAAAAATTTCACTTCAAAATTAATAGATCACAAAGTGATCGGAACTGATATCTATTTTGAAGAAAATAAAAATTCTCTATATGTAAGAATGAAAAGATCTCCATTTAAAATAAAAGTGCCAACAAAACTGGATGTATCGATATCATATTTAACTGGTGTTATAATAGGGGATGGAAACATAACATTGATACCAAGAGAATTATCAAAATATCCGAGAACAAAAATTAAAATTTATAATTCGTCTGAACAGTTTATTAATAATATAAATTATTTGTTCAAAGAAATTTTTAACTACGCTGGTAAACTTTGGAAAAAGAAAGATAAGAATTGTTTTGTTTTAGAAATTAATAATAAAATTGTGTATTCATATTTTGTCAATATTATTGGATTAAAACCAAGAAAGAAGATTAATTTGAGAGTTCCGAATTTAATAAAAACAAAAAAGTTGTTTAAGTATTTCTTTGCTGGTTTAATGGATACAGATGGATTCTATACAAATAAAACCTTTGGTATAATGATGAATGGTACTAATGAAATGTTTTTGGAAGAAATAAAACACTTATCAAACAAATTTCACAATCTAAAATTTCTAAATCCGGTATTAAGCGAATGTAGACTTAATGATAAAACATTTAAAAGAGTTCAAATGAACCTTTCTAGATATTCTGTGAGTGGTTTTTGGAAAATTATACCTTTAAAAAACGAAAAATGGGTCCGCCCGGATTTGAACCGGGGATCTTCGCCTAACCTACAACAATCGCCTATTTAAGCGAAAGGCGGCTAGTTGATGTAAGGGTTACGCATCCCAAGAGGAATTCGACGTCCTAACCAACTAGACCACGGACCCATATTATAACAGATTGTCTATGATATATAAAAATAAATATTCCACTCGTTTTACACAATAAAGACGCATCCGGGGTTACTGATCAAGAAAAATCCTTTGAAGAAGTCTTTCACGAATTTTATCAGGAAAAAATCATTCATCGATACCTGTATTTTTTCACCTTCGATTCCAGCAATAATAGGTGCTAAGGCATCGCCTGCGGTACCGATTTTGAAGAAAAAACCCATAAGAACAATCAATATTATAAAGATTACCATGAGAATTACTCCTCCAAAGTAGCTTGCAAATTCTCCCATGCAACATTATTAGCTTTCTAAAGATAAATCTATCTTACATGAAACCCGCCGTTTGCGAGTCTTTGATTCACTTTCTCATATTTTTTCATTATAGCATTCTCGACATCAATGCCAAGCTCTGATAATAAAAGAAAGGTGTATGTTAAAACATCGGTAACTTCTTCTGCAATTTCTTCCCTGTTGAGTGGGAAATCTCCTCTCTTTATTTTCTTAAGTTTGTTTAACAGCTCTCCACACTCACCCGACATAGCTATTAAGTAATACTCCCAATCAAAAGCTTTTTTTGGATCATTTGTTACAGAACGTTCATGATTCATTCTCGCAAAATCGTTTATATCCATGTTTTTCTCCTCCTAAAGATAAAAATAAGCGTCGGGGAAGGGATTTCCGAAGGAGGTATCGGAACCGATACCAATTACCTGCGTTTTTTGATTATTCGCAGGTTCTAATTTTCGAACCCTCGAGTGCAGTGCACACACGGTTAGCAACCGTGCTCCTTAAACCGCTCGGACACCCCGACATTTATTTTGGTACACTTAAGGTTTATAAGTTTTATTTTTATATTGTTTTATAGTTCAAATATATGAACTATTAATTTGCTTAATAAGAGGTGGTTGTATGGTAAAAGTTGCTAGTATTTCAGATACATGGCAGAAAGATGTTTTCACTAACTCCGGACTTTACTGCGGTAAAGTAGAGGATGTTGAGTGTGATTTGAGAAGATTTAAACTAAGATCCTTGGTTGTAAAGGCTGTTAGGGGATCCTACATGTCAGACATGCTGGGTACAAAGAAAGGCATGATAATACCATTCCCAATGGTTGAAGCAATAGGAGATATTATAATTATAAAACATGTAACAGCTCCTATGCATGAAGAAATGGAAATGCCAGATTCAGAAGTTCATATAGCTTCTGCTCGCAGAAGATAGAGTTTGTGATTTATCCTTTTTAACTAAGATATCATCCTCTATCCTACAACCACCAAAACCTTTTATGTAAATCCCAGGCTCTACTGTTATAATCATCCCAGATTTTAGTTCTCCACCAAACGGTCCCTCATGAACACCCAGACCGAGGCCATGGCCAAACGAATGTAGCATTTGATATCGTTTTTTATCTAGAAGTTTTTTATAATAATTATTAATATTCTTCATGTTTACACCTTCTCTGATGTAATCTATCAACGCTTTCTGTATTTCCAAGACATCTTCCAGAATTATCTTTTGTTTTTTGTCAGGTTTGCTGCAAAACATCCTTGTAATGTCAGCACAATATTCATTAAATTTTGCACCAGAATCAACAAGCACAACATCATTTTTATGTATTTTCTTGTTTTGAGGCTTGTAATGAACAAATGAACTTCTCTTACCCGCAGAAACAATTGTTTCAAATGCATTCAGAGCTCCACGTTTTCTAAAACCACATTCTACTTCCTCAGCTAATTGAAATTCTGTCTTACCAGCCGGTCTAACACTTTTCAAAGAAGACTCTGTAATTTTTATTGCCTTCTTTATAGTGTTTATTTCACTTTGATCTTTTATCTCACGGGGTCTTCTCATAAGATCACCAGCAGGAAAAAATCTGACGCTTTTAGTTTTCAAACTCTTGAATTTATGCACACTAAAACCAAACTCATCAAAGCCTATTTTTTTATGTTTCTCCAATAATTTCTTCAAATCTTTTGTATCAGTTGTTGGATGAACTTTCGCTGTTTTTAATGATAAATAATTCACTAGCGGAGAAACGAACAGGTCAACATTACCTGATTTTGAGATCAAGGTAAATGCAAAATCTCCACTAAGCATCTTAAGTCCTGTATAATAAAAAACATTATTCACGCTAGGTGTTAAGATTGCGTCTAATCCCGCTTCTGACATTAGAGATCTCAATTCATTTACTCTTTTGTTAAAAATGTTCATAATATATACTTACTCTGAGACTAAATAAAATATGACACTAGAAATTACTTTAGAAGTGGCAATGACAGCAAAAAAAGAAATTCTTGAAAAAATGAAAAACGGAGATGTTTTCATTCACCCGACTGATACAGTTTATGGCATCGGTTGTGATGCCACAAATCCTAGTTCTGTCCAGCGCATTAAAGACATAAAAAAATCAAGGCATCCTCTTTCTGTAATAGCGCCTTCTATGCAATGGATAAGAAAGAATCTAATCGTAAATCATGATGAATTTCTCAACAAGTTTCCAGGACCCTACACTCTGATTATGAAAAAGAATGATCCTGAAGCAATGCCTTGGATATCAAAAAACGATAAAATTGGCGTAAGAATGCCTGACCACTTAATCACTGATCTAATCAAAGAATTTGGAAAACCTTTCATCACAACAAGCCTAAATATTTCTGGAAAACCGGTGATAAAAAATCTCAAAGACCTTACAAAAAACATGGTAGATTGTGTAGATGTTATAATAAATGCGGGCATTCTAAAAGGTAGGCCATCCACTGTTTATGATCTATCCGGTCCAAAAATTGTAAAAATAAGATAATGAAAATATTATTTTCTTGCCATTATAGCCAATTTATTGTTTTGATAATCTCCTTTACATGGAGAATAAATATCAGTAAAAATTATGTTAAAACCGATGCTGGTTAGCTTTTCCTTTATTTCATCTAATTGATAATGACTTGTAAAAATTTCTGTTCCGGCCAGAGGCCAGTATGTTAAACCTTCCCCTTCACCTTCTTGTACAGTTAAAAATAAAATTCCATCTTCTTTCAATCCTTTATAGAATTCTTTGAGTATATGATCATGATATTTCTTAGCTATATGACAAGTGCCCTGCATGCAAAGTATTCCATCGTATATTTTTTCCTTTAAATTCACTTTCCTTAAATCACCGATTTTAAAGTTGGCTTTAGGAAATTTCTTCCTGGCTATTTTTATCATTTCTTCTGAAATATCAATTCCCTCTACAGAAAAACCTTTTGATAAAAAAATATCTGTATAACTAGCATCACCACAACCAGCATCGAGTATTCTTGCTTCTTTTGGCATCATTGAAACAAACTGATCGACATATTTATCTGTAGGATACTCTTTATCAGAATATGTTTCGGTGTATTTTTTTGCTATATTCTTATATATGTCTTTAACAGGTTTCATCTGTTCACCTTTTACGATTTATTTAATAAGATGAGCGCCGAGGACAGGATATTCAGCTTTACTGACTGCGTCAGCATTGCGTTTGAACCTGCACGTCCTTTCGGACACCAGATCTCCTAATTAGTCATCTAACCATAGGTTATCTTAAGATCTAGCGACATTCAAGTCTCGCCTTAGATGTATGGCATCTAAACTGGCGCTTTAGCCGTTCAGCCACCTCGGCACTATGTAGTTATTTTAAAAAGGCGCTATTTAAATCATTTGTATGAAAAGAATTGTTTTTGTTCCGACATCACATATAGCAGAGCAAAGTTTGTTAGCTGTGCGACATGCGATTGAAAAGGAAGAACCGGATTGTGTTGCAATAGAACTTGATAGAAACAGATATCATGCACTATTGCATGGAAAGCAGTCTAATATGGATGCGTTGAAGTCTCTAGGTTTTATAACGTTTTTAATTTTTTTCTTTATGAAGACTCTTCAATCATGGCTAGGAAAAAAGGTTGGCATCTTTCCCGGATCAGAAATGCTTGGCGCAATTAAAGAAGCTCAAAAAAAAGAAATACCTGTTGTTTTCATAGACAGGGACATAAGACTTACGTTCATAGAGATTCAGAGAATGCCTAAAAAAGAGAAATTAAGAATTTTGTGGCTTTTGATAAGATCACCTCTTTTAATATTCTTGTCAAAGTTTTCGCGTTCATCTAAAAAGATTGATCTGAGAAAGGTTCCTGAAAAAGAAATAATAAGCGAAGCCATGCAGGTATTCAAAAAAGAATTTCCAATATTCTACAAGATCTTGGTTAGCGACAGGAATATTATCATGGCGCAGAGAATCAAAACATTATCAGAGCGTTTTGATAAGATAGTTGTAGTCATAGGCGCAGGACATTATGAAGGCATTATGAAAATACTTGGAAAATAATTATCTACCAAACCTTCTCTGCCTGTTAGAGAATTGATCGAGAATATCATCCAATTCTTTTATAGAGAAATCTGGCCAAAGTGTGTCAGAAAAAAACAGTTCTGCGTATTCAATTTGATATAGCATGAAACCAGAGAGTCTTTTCTCGCCACCAGTTCTAATCACTATATCCAAATTTCTTGGAATCATTAAGAATTTTTCAAAAACATTTTCATGAATCTTTGCCATTGTTGGATTCTTTCTTAACCATTTGGAAGCGCTCATCACAGCATCTGTTATTTCTTGCTTTCCACCGTATCCTATGCATAAATTAAGTGTGATACTCTTATTATTTTTTGTCTTATTTTCAACATTACCTGAGGCATCTTTTACCTTTCTAGGCAATTCAAATAAACTAGAACCTATTATGTTCACTTTTACATCGATATTTTCTTTCTCTATATATTCAATTAAAGTTTCTATTTTATTCTCAATAAGGTTATAGACAAGTTCTTTATCGCTTTCATTTCTTTTCAAATTATCTACAGATAGAGCCCAAATAGAAATTTCATCAACTTTTGGGTGGTTTTCAACAACATGCTTTACAATTTTTTCAATAGCGTCCCCGGATTGTTTGCCGTCATAATTCTCAATATCATTCTTCTTTGCCCAACGTCTGCTGCCATCTGGGATTATGCCTAAATGCAAGCCTTTCTTTTCCATAAAACAATTTAGGTTGTAAGAATTTATAATAATTCCATGTTCATCTCTTCAAGTCTCTCTATTCTCTTTTCCATTGGCGGATGGCTTGCAAAAAGATTCCCAAAAGAATCGCGCTTGAAGGGGTTAGCTATCCACATATGCGATGTTGCGTTTGAACCCCTGAGAGGATAATTTTTTGCAATTGCCTCTATTTTTCTCAAAGCAGATGCTAAACCAGCTGGATTCTTTGTCAAGAGTGCACTTGTTTTATCTGCTTCATATTCTCTATTTCTTGAGATAGCCATCCTCACAAGCAATGCCGCTAATGGCGCGAAAACAATCATCAGTATTAATCCTATTATGTTGCTCTGTCCTCTTGAATCTCCAGCAAACATTGACCAATAACCTATATGGGCAAGGTATGATATTGCACCAGCAACAGTCGCGGCAACAGCTGATGTTAGCATATCATTGTTTTTGATATGGCCAAGTTCGTGTGCAATAACACCTTCCATTTCATTATCATCTAGGGACATTAAACCATCTGTGACAGCAACTACGGCATTCTTTTTGTTTCTTCCAGTTGCAAATGCATTCGGAACCTTTGTAGGAACTGTGTAAACGCGCGGTGCTGGGATTTTTGCTTCTTTTGCTAACCTAAAAACAATACTGTTCAATTTAACATCATCAGAAGGTTTTGCTTTGTATATTTTCAAAACAATCTTGTCAGAATACCAATATGAGACAAAATTTAATACAAGAGCTAATATTAATGCTAAAGTCATTCCAAAAATGCCACCAACAAACCAACCTACTGCTAACAATATTCCTGTCAATGTTCCGAGAAGTGCTACAGTTCCTAGCATAATATCACATTGTTATATATACTATATTATAGCCCCCTTTTTAAGCTTTAATTTAATCTCCTTAGTAACGTTTTCTGCTGTTTTTCCTGTTGTATCAATTTCTAAAACATCTTTGTCATCATCTTCGGCTTCTTCCTTACAGATACCCATTATCTCCGCCTCGATGTTTTCTTCTATTTTCTGCTCAGGCCATCCACGTTTTTCCATTCTCTTGCGCAGCTCGCCGATTGCGCAGCGAAGAACGATAACAAGATCGCATGACATGTCATGGGAAAAATGCCCTTCTAAAATGAGATTCTCTTTCATTTTTTTAATCTCTCTGGATAATTTGTTAATATCAACAATTTTGCATTCTCTTTCTTCATCATAACCCCTGTAGAAGTTTTTCTCTTCAGCTAGCTTGTTTAATTCAATAAGCTTCCATTTTAGTTCTTTGGCTAACAACTTAGCTACTTCTGTCTTGCCTGTTCCGGGTGTGCCTGTAATTGCTATTATCATAATCATATCTGCAAAATTAATACTTAAAAAACATATATACCATTATTTCTTATGTCTCTGGAAATTTGGACAGAAAGGTACAGACCAAAGAAACTAAGTGAAGTTGTTAATCAAAAACATATAATTGAAAGACTAAAGGTATGGGTCAAAGAGGGGTCTGTTCCGAACATGCTTTTTGCTGGCTCTGCAGGCATAGGAAAAACTACTGTAGCTTTATGTCTTGCGCACGAGCTCTTCGGCAAGAACTGGCAACAGAATTTTCAAGAGACTAATGCATCAGACGAGCGTGGAATAAATGTTGTCAGAGGAAGAGTCAAGGAATTTGCTAAAATGAAGCCCTTGGATGCAGACTTCAAAATTATATTTCTTGATGAGAGCGATGCTCTCACACCAGAAGCTCAGCAAGCACTCAGACGAACAATGGAAAAGTTCGCTGATAGCTGTCGCTTCATTCTTAGTTGCAATTATTCAAGTCGCATTATAGAACCAATACAATCCAGAACAGCTGTTTTTAGATTCAAATCCTTATCAGAAGAAGACGTAATGAATTATCTTGAGAGAATTGTAAAGGGTGAAAAATTAACAGCAGACAAGGATGGATTGAAAGCTATCTTTGAAATATCCGGCGGTGATTTAAGGAAATCAACAAACATTTTGCAAACTTCTGCTACAATGGGCAAGATTACAAGAGAAAACGTCTATAATGCAACTGCGCAAGCAAAACCTCAAGATATAAAAGACATGTTAGGGTTTGCCTTAAATGGTAAATTTATTGATGCACGGGAAAAGCTTTACCAATTACTTTTGCACCAAGGTCTGTCAGGAGAGGATATAATAAAGGAAATACACAGACAGATCTTTGACCTGGAAATCCCAGAAGAGAAAAAGCTAAATCTTATCGAAAAGGTAGGAGAGTTTGAATTCCGTTTAAACCAGGGCGGTTCAGAGGAAATACAGCTGGAAGCACTTCTAGCACAATTTTTAAAGGTTAAGGACAAATAATGATACTATGAAGATGATTTTTATTAGTCCACCAGGAGCAGGCAAAGGAACTCACGCAGTGCACGTTTCTGAACATTTCGGTATACCAAAAATATCATTAGGAGAGATATTCAGAGAAGAAGTGAAAAGAGGTACAGGTCTTGGTAAAAAATTGGACAGTTATATGAAAAAAGGAGTTTTAGTTCCTGATGAAATTAGTATAAAAACTCTAAAAAATCGTCTTAGTAAACATGATTGTAAAAAAGGCTTCATACTTGATGGTTACCCTCGCAATTTGGAACAAGCAGAAGCACTTGAAGGAATAACCAAAATAGATCTTGTAGTTAATTTTTTTGTCTCTGATAAAACATTGATGCAAAGACTTGGTGGAAGAATTACATGCAAAAAATGCGCTGCTATATTTCATAAAACAAACAGAATTCCCAAGAAAGAAGGCGTGTGCGATGAATGTGGTGGAGAGCTCTATATCAGAGAAGATCAAAAGCCAGAAGTCATAAAGCAGAGACTTGAAACATATGAAGAAGAGACAAAGCCTCTAATAGATTATTACAGAAAAAAAGGAATTATGAAAGATTTCAGCGGCGAGGGCGAGATAGAAGAAGTCAAACAACGCATGCTGAAGTTCTTGGAAGACATTTTTAAAAAATAATTCAGTAGGGCTGTTTTTTTACTTTTATTAGATAACCAATCATATTTGCAAGAAGGTGCAATAATGGCGTTATAACCAACAGCAATATAACCCATTCTATTTTTATTGCAATCAGCAAAGACGCGAACAGAAGAGCACCTATAATAAAATCGTCTTGATCAAGTATTGGTGCAGCATGTCCTCTTTTTATACCAATACGACGTTTGAAGAATGATGCAACAATATCACCAAATAATGCGCCAAATCCTAGCAAAAATCCTAGCAACAATGACATGGGAACAATGCTAAGTGCAACAGATGAAAACTCAAAAGGAAGATACGGAAGAGCCAATAATTGTATAAAAGCTATCACAGCTCCTATTATTGAACCATAGATTAGGCCTTCCCAAGTCTTGCCTGGACCAAGAATTGGCTTGCCATCAATAAATTTTCTATTACCATCTATTGGCCGTTTGCCTTTGAAAAATGGTACAAGTCCGTTAGCTGTGTAAGCAGGTAAAATCAACCATATAGCTTCAACGAGTACAAATATATTAAAAATTGCAAAGATATCAAAACTCATGTAAATAATTGTTTTGATAATTTATTATGTTTTATAATATCAATAATTTATTCTTGAATAGCAATTTATTCAAATGAATTCAAAAATACAAAAAATAAAGGAAGCCGTAGAAAAAGAGTTATCTTGTTCTGCTCATAACATGGATCATGTTATGAGAGTTTATAGAAATTGCCTCAGCATAGCTAAAAACAAAGATGTTGATATGGAAGTTTTGCAAGCAGCCGCTATACTGCATGATATAGGTGCAGTCAAAGAAATGCACGATAACACCGGTAATACTGATCATGCAATGATAGGAGCTGAAATGGCTGAACCCATTCTGAAAGAATTAGGATTTTCAGATGATAAAATCAAACACGTGAAGGATTGTATCATTTCACATAGATACAAAACTGAAAATAAACCAAAGACTAAAGAAGCTGAAATCCTGTTTGATGCCGACAAGATTGACGCGCTTGGTGCAATAGGTATTGCACGCTCATTTTCATGGGTAGGTAAAAACAATGCAAATATTTATAGGAAAGTAAACATTGAAGAATACGCTAAAGAAAACCTTACAGATGGAAAAATAAACGGAAGAATTATAGACAAGACAAAACACAGTCCGCAAATAGAGTTTGAAATCAAAGGCAAATTCTTAATAGATAAGTTGTATACGAAAAAAGCAAAAGAAATAGCAAAAGAAAGAATCAAATTCTTCAAAAATTTCTTAGATCGTATGGAAAGAGAAATTAATGGTGAATTATAATGGGCCTGGGGAGGATCGAACTCCCGACCTCACGATTATCAGTCGTGCGCTCTACCACTGAGCCACAGGCCCCAAAGAGCTAAGACGACTAAGGTCGTCAAACTCTATGCCCCCGCCGGGATTTTCATCATGAAGTATCGGAACCGATACCAACTACCTGCATTCTTTGATTATTCACAGATTCTGATCTCGAACCCGGGTTATAAGCTCGAGAAGCTTATGTGCTTGCCGCTACACTACGGGGGCGATATATCACTTATCTCTATAATATATTAATTTAATAACTTCTGTTACAAATATATAATACAAACTCATGGTGGTGGTGTTTTATGGTCAAAATAAAAATATTTTCAAAACCTAAACTCAAAAATCCTATTCTAATTGAAGGACTTCCCGGGGTCGGCAACATAGGAAGAGTAGCAGTCGGCTACATGATAGAAGAGCTAAAAGCAAAGAAATTTGCTGAATTATACTCAAAACATTTTTTCCCTTTTGTAATGCTTCATGATGAATACAAAGTTCATCTCCTGAAAAATGAATTTTATTACATAAAAGCTAAAAAAGCAAACCAAAGAGACGTCATCTTTATGGTAGGAGATTGTCAGTCACTTTCACCGCATGGTCATTACGAAATAATGGAAGCTGTTCTTGATTTTGCAGAGAAATTCAATGTAAAAGATGTTATAACAATAGGCGGTCTTGCCACAGGTGAACTGGAGAAAGATCCAGAAGTTATAGGTGCAGTAACTGATGAAAAGTTAATAAAAAAATACAAAGGATTAGGAATAAAGTTTGATGCAGGAGAACGCGTTGGTTACATAGTTGGTGCAGCTGGTCTTTTGGTAGGTTTATGCAATGAGCGTGGTATGAATGGTTTATGCCTTTTAGGCGAAACATCAGGTTTTCCTATAGTAACAGATCCTAAATCAGGCGAAATGGTTTTAAACGTTTTAACCAAAATACTTAAGGTAAAAATAAACACGGATAAACTGGAAGATAGGGTAAAGGAAATGGAAAAGTTCATAAAGAAAGTGGAAACTCTACAGAGAAAGGCTCTAAGTGAAATAAACAAATCAGAAAAAGCCCCTGTAAATGAGAAGGAACAGCTAAGATACATCGGTTAAAAGTATATAAGCAATTAAACAAAGAAAGGTAATATGCTAGAGAATCAATCAAGATACGAAAAGACAAGGCTTATCTCAGCCCGTGCTCTGCAGATAGCGCAGGGTTCTCCTATTTTAGTTAGTGTCCCAAAAAATATAATAGATCCAATTGAAATAGCAAAGTTAGAATGGGAAGCAGATGTTATACCAATTGATATAAGACTTAAGAAAAGAGATTAAATGTATGCTAAAAGATCTACGGCTTTATCCTTCTATTAATTATAACGGCAAGGAAACAATTTCTATAAAAGCTATAACAGAAAAAGGTGAATTTATCAGTTTTGTACCTTCTGGCGCTTCGC
>JAHIRU010000072.1 GCA_018818465.1 Nanobdellota archaeon | reverse complement strand
TTTTTGAAGACAGTGATTTTGAAGAACATTTATTTGATTATATTATAGAAACAACAGTTAATCCTGTTAAGAAAAAAATTAGTGCTTAGGTGCAAAATTTCTAGATCTTTTCTATCTGAATCCCTTCAAGTACCTTGAGAAGGTTTAGTATTTAAATGCTTGTTCCAAGTTTTGATTAAGTGGTTTGTATGGAGAGATTTTACAATGGGACTGTTGAAGAAGTTGTTGAAGTAAGAGAAAATAAATGTATAGACGACTTTATAAAACTCGATAATTCTGATCTTTATTTTGGAATGCATGTTCATACTAACAGGCGTTTTGGAATAAATCTCCCTAACTGGAAACGTGCTAAAAAAGGAAATTATATAGAACTCGAAATTCACAGTTTATTAAATACTGAATTTTACAATGAAGTGATTCATTTTTATGACCTTTCTATGAGAGGTTACGATTATCATGAATGCGAATTCAATGGAAAAATGTTAACAGAAAGTTTTTTTAGAGGCCATGACGGTGGCTGGATAAAAGAAATGGAAGTCTATAAAGACGATACAAAAGAAAGATTGTTGTTTAGATATGGTTCAAAAACAATTAATTCCAATAAGGAAAAAACAAAAATTAGTGCTTAGGTGCAAAGTCCCTTGGCCTCTTGGATTTGAATTCTTCCCTTTCTTTCTCAGTTGTTTTCCTTGTTTTTAATCTCTTGAATATGCCTTTTCTTGCCAACAGGGAGACTACTATAATAGCTATGATTATGCCAAGAGTGGCAGAAGAGTTTGCTATCATCATGCCTGTCATCTCTGCTTGCTCTTTTTCTTCTGTCATCTGATTCTTAAGCGATTTAACCTCATCCTGAAGCTGACCCTTTTCTGATTGTATCTGCGATACAAGTTCTTCATTCTCTGCAAATTCTCCAATTTTATTCTCTATTTTTTCACCCAGGTCTTCTCCAAGAGAATTCACTTCAGATCCCAAAGAGTTCATTTCAGATTCCAGTGTCTTTATCCTGCCTTCTAAACCAGTCATGTCGTCTGTAATGACTATCAAGTTATCTATAGTTTCCTCAAAATTGATTGCCACATTCGATGCAACAGAGACATCAAGGTTTATCTTGGTAAATAGCGTGCCTGATGCTGTTACATCAATTATGTAACTGCTTAAAGAGGCGTCGTTAGGCACTGTTATCTGCATCTGCAGGATGTAATCGCTGTCAGGATAGATTGCTGGTATGGTGTAAGAATTGCCACCATTGAATGTTACCCAGCTGCTTGTTGAAGTGAATTCTATGTTCGTTACATCAACGTCTTCATTATTTTCAATTATCAGGGGCATTGTCAGGGATTGTCCTCTTACCAAAGAAAAAGACATCGTTTTCTGATAGTCCTTTGCATCCAGCGCTGTGGCTGCAGGCACAATCAAAGGTAAAACTAACAGCGCAACAAAAGCAAAAATCACCAGTTTCTTCATGTATATTATATTGGTTCTGAAGGTATAAATAATTAGATTCCTTTTCTTTTTTCCATGACTGTATCGTTACTTGTGATGACAAGCTTGCGAGTCGCGTCGCGGACAGCTTCAGAGCGGTTGGAATAGACGCCCTTGTCAACAAGTTCGTCTAAAAGTTCTATCAATTTTTTAGTAAATCGCACCTGAACCGGTATCATCAGAAAAACCTCTTGCAATATAACCTAACTATAGCAGAAAGAAATAAAAAGGGGAACTGCAAAAACCAGCAACATAACAAAGCGTGTAGTGTGAATATCTTTTAAAAGCTTTCTATGATTGGACGAATACGTTGATGACTCAATCAAGTACGTTCCTTCAGAAGCAGCATATGATTACTGGATAGGTTAATCCTGCCTACGTTTTTTCCCCCTTATGTCACTTAATAGGGACAAAAACACCAAAACCAACTACTTGCACACACCTTTTGTAATGCATGCGTAATGCGTTTTTTAAGGGTATAAAAAACTTTTTTCCGAAGTAGTGTTTATAATATCTTGGATTTTTTCAAAATCCTTTAAAAAATAGGAGGAGATTATAAAATGAAAGAAAAGCTTTTCGTACTAGCTGTTTCTCTGATATTAGTATTTACACTAACATCAGGATTCGCAGCAGCAATAGAAGATCCACCATATCCTGAATGCCCACCACCATATGGTTGCATGATAACAATATTAGAACCTTTGATGGGATATTACAGTGGTGGAATATTGGACGTGTCCTGGGATTACACATGGCAATGCTTTGCACATAATTATAACCTTAACTACAAGCTTGGTGAATGCACAATAAACCCAAGTGGATGGACACATATACATACGGTAGGTTACGCAGAGAACACAGATTTTCCTTGGGATGTAACAGATCTTGGAGATCTTGATCCTATAGAAGAATGTGAGTTGTATTGCCTAGAAGTTGTAGACGAGAACTGGGATCCTCTTCATCCTCTAAGAGGAAGAGGGACAACAGAATTCTACATAGACAACACAGCACCTACAGTTGAAATAATCGAACCAATAGAGGGCGTAGAAGGTAATGGAGGATGTCCTAGTGAAGTGAATTTCTCAGCTACGGTTGAGGAAAACTGTGGAATAACTAATTACTACTGGACATTTGGTGACGGAGGAGATTCTACTCTAGAAAATCCAACACACCAGTACACAGATGACGGCAATTATGAAGTTACTTTAACAGTAACTGATATAGTTGGACACCAAGGAATGGATACTGCAATAGCTGTTATAGTAGACAAGACACCAACAGCAGATTTCTACTGGCTACCAGATCCAGCAAAGGAAAACATGCCAATAGAGTTCTTCGACAACTCTGCTTCATGCCCAGATGAAATTGTTTACTGGTACTGGACATTCGGAACAGGAGATGATTCAGAGGATCAAAATCCAATATACGTATATTACGAAGATGGTTGCTACAACGTTGAATTAACAGTCGAAGACGAAGACGGTTCAATAGATAGCATAATAAAATTAGTATGTGTAGAAGATACACCAAAGATTCTAGACATTTCATGGGATCCAGAATATCCTTATGAGATAATAGAGTCAGTAACATTCACAGCAACAGTTGATACAACTGATGGTATATGTGGATGGCACTGGGAATTCGGTGATGGAGAAGAATCTTTTGATGAAAATCCAACACATATATACATGAATGCATACGAGAGTCCGTTCGAAGTAACACTAACAGTAACAGACTGTAATGGTAGCGACGAAGGTGCAGCTTCTGAAAACATAGAAGTTATGGACTTAATGCCTGAAGCTTGCTTTACAGGACCAGAGCATCTTCTAGAAGGTGAACCTGGAAACTTTGATGCAAGCTGTTCATACCATCCAAGCGATCTCGTCTCATATGAATGGGACTGGGAAAACGATGGATTTTATGACGAATCAGGAATAGCTACAAGTCACAGTTGGCCTGTTAGTGGCGACTACACGGTTGTCTTAAAGGTAACAGACGACGAAGGCAACGAAGACACAGCTGAGATGGTAGTGCACGTACACGACTATGTCATCATACTGCACCCAGGATTGAACTTCGTTTCAATACCATTGGTGCCGTTAGGTGACGACACGTCTATTGAAAACGTACTGGCTCCGATAATGGATAAGATTGACACAGAAAAAGGCGTTTGGTACAGAGATATAGGGTTTTCATGGAAACAATTCATACCTGGTCTGGGCGGTACCTTTGAAGACATATATCCAGGAATAGGTTTCTACCTGTTCTTAGACGCTGAGGAAACAACAGCATGGTACGGCGACGGAGAAAAGATGTATCAGCAAGATACAAGTCCATACCCACCAGAAGTGAAGTTGGTAGACGGATGGCAGATGATAGGTCACTATGGTTTAATAAATGAACTATCAGAAATGGAGTCATTAAGAAGTTTGCAAACAATAGTTTATGACGGAGATGGTAATCCAATAAGCTTCTTAAGAAACTACAATCTACCATTAAGAAACGAATTCGGTGATGGAAAAACAACAACAGAGCTTGGTGCGGGCAGATGGATAAACATGAGAATTGACAATTACGTTGGAGAAGAACTTTGGTACATTCCATCAGAAGAAGCATACAACTACTAAAAAAAGACTTAAATAACGGGTAAGGTATAAAAGCCTTACCTCCATTTAATTTTATATTAAAACCAATATGAGGTGATTGAATTGAAGAATATGAAATACATTTTATTCGGTTTAGCTATAATGATGATTTTTAGCACAGCTATTGTTTCTGCTATAGAGGCCTGCTCAACAGGACCTGGCGGATGCCCTTTCACATATACAGGCACTGTAACAGGCGGCGGAAGTGAGTTGAGAATATACATAGACAGTGTAGAGGTTTCTAACTGTGGTTTAGTGGATGATGCATGCATTTGTGAACCCTGCACTATAACAGATAATGGTGATTATTACTGCGTATTAAACTCAGTTCAAGAAGGAAAGACAGCATCTTTCTTTGTTGATGGCGAAGGCGTAGGAACAGATGTTGTTGGAGAGGATGCCTGTTTCAGCTGGAAGGAATTGGATTTCACATACACTCCACCAGAAACCTGCCCTAACGGTATCTGTGATGCTGGTGAAACATGTTCAACATGCGAAGCTGATTGTGGTGTGTGCGACACTGGTGGCGGAGGAGGCTCCGGCGGCGGTGGTGGAGGCGGTGGAGGCTGCGCTCCTAACTGGGTATGTGATGAATGGTCTGACTGTTCAGGCGGATTACAAACCAGAGAATGTGATGATACAAGAAATTGCGGCAGAACAACAGGAAAACCTGCTGAAGCTCAGGAATGTGAAAGCACTGGCGGTTCAGGTGATGGATCAACAGATTTTTCAGGAACAAAATGTCCTGAAGCTGGCAGATTGCTTTGCGCAGGCAACGATCTTTTTGAATGCAACGAAGACCAGACAAACTGGGTCAAAGTAAAATCCTGTTTAGAAGGATGCGAATCCGGCAGTTGCATTGAAGACTCAAACGGAGAACTAGGCACAGGCGGAGGCCTTGTCGGTATGTTCCTGGCTAATCCAATCACAATGGGGTTCGGTGTAATAGTTTTAATAATAATAATCAGCGGATTGATTTTGGTTTGGAAATACGGCAAAGGAAGCAAAAAACCACAAACTGAAATCAAGCCATGGGAAAGACCAGAAGCATAAGGCTTCTGTTTTTCTTTTTTATTTTTTTCTATAATTTTTTTTCTGAAAAAAATGCATTACAATAGTAGTGCGAAATTTATTCCTTTAAAAAACATTTTTCCAATAATAAATAAGAATTTCTAAATGATTTTCTAGAAATATTTTTATAAAATAAATTAGGGAGGAAATAAAATATGAAATTAAAAGGAATGACAGGTGCCGCAAAGATTGGCGCTGTATTCGCTCTATTTCTATTCGTTGTGACGATATCCTATTTGGGAACAACTGCTTTTGCTGTACATACATCAACCGCGGAATTAGAACCAGAATGGTCACAACCAGGTGTAGGAAACGACTACACAGTTACCATAACTAATAATGGTATACATACAGTAGATGAGGTAAGAATATACAGAAACATGCTTTATGACGATTTTGTGTGTGATGAAAAAACTGGTTGGGAAATGAATTTCATCGTAGCAAAACAAGCTTGTGAGTATGTAGCAACTGACGTTTCTTACCACATAACGTCGGGAAATTTTGATACATTTACATTCTCGGCTACTGCACCCGCAGAAGAACCAGAGCAATGCCTACTTGAATGGCAATTCGAAACAAGAGATTTAACAGATACTTGGTTCACAACTTATGACACAACAAGTATAGACAGTGAACCCCCAGTTACAATAAAAACATATGGAATACCTTTCAAGGAAGAAGGTAACTATCATTGGATAAGCACAAGTACACCAATAACATTACAAGCAACAGACATGACAGAAGAATGTGCTATCGGTGTTGACAAACTATACTGGAGAAACACGGTTCTTGATATACCTGACCAGGATTGCATAATAACATGTCAGTATGAAAGTAATGTTGAATGGACTGAAGTGGATGGCGGTTACGCAGAAATATACAAACCAGAAGAATCATGTCATTTACTTGAATTCTATGCAGTTGACTTGTTGGGGAATGAAGAAACCATTAATAGACAGTGCTTCTTCGTTGACAACACACCACCAGAAGTAAGAAAAGATGTCATGGAACCAAAAGCAGAGTGTGGATATTGGGGAGAATATTTCAATTTACCTAATGACCACCCAGAAGTTGAAGGACTGATAACAGGATTGGTTTTAGGAGATAATCCATTTAACCATGACTGGTATGACGAACAGTACTTCAGTTTTGAACGAAGAGATTCAAGCCTTGAATGGGGTAGTGGTTTCTTCGAAGTAGACGATGGTCTTCCAGACGATCCATATTATGCAGCAGTTCACTGGAACGCT
>JAHIRU010000071.1 GCA_018818465.1 Nanobdellota archaeon | reverse complement strand
TGGTTATCTGATAATGAAAAAGCTATTAACAATGGTCATTTAGGAAACACAACCTTAACAGCGGATATTAAGACCAGATATCATGGCGGAAAGAAAAACAAAAAACCTTATTGGAAAATCTCAATGGACAGCCCTCTTGTTTTAAACGGGTCTTATCGCTTTAATGCTGAAAGTTGTCAATGTGATGATCATTTCTGGGGAAGTGTAAAAAAGGGTACTAAGGTTTTATGTACACACCTAGCAACTGGTATGAATCAATTATATGATGACGATCTCAATATCATCAGAAGTGAAAAAGTAATTGATAGAGATGTTTGGTTACCTTTTAATTTTATAGATAAATATGGAAGTTTCGATGAACAATTAACACCATATATGGAAATTAATGAAGCTCCAGAAAGATCAAGTCTTATTATAGATGTTATGATTGCAAGTTTTGTAAAAAATGAAAACTTTTTTGATATAAATAAAAGACTTGCACAAATACCTGAGATATACAATCCTGGATTAATTTCTGGTATAGAAAATGGTGATTTCTCTTTTGGTGTATTACATCAAAAGAAAAAAAACATCAAGACAAATCCTGATTATGAAAACGCTATTCGTTATCTGAGAAGAGAAATGGAATTGAAATTGAAAAAACAAGGTTACACAGAAAACAGGGTTAATGTCTTAGAGTTTGATAACACTCGATGGGAAACCGTATGCCCAGAATGGACAAACGGAAAACATATTATAAGAACAGTTTTTAGCAACAAATTTCCTCCTTTATACACTGTTAGAAAAGTTGGTGATGGTGATGTTAATATTTTCCAGCCTATGTATGATATGAGTTATCATATGAGTCATCCTTTTAGTAAATTGGATAATATTCAAGCGGATAAAGACGATAAAACAAGAAGATTAACTTCTACTAAAGTATCAATACCATCTGAAATAAACATTCCTGACATAATAAAATCTGAATATAAAGAACAAATAGAAGCATTTTATCCGGGAAATAAAAGACAAATTATCAATAAAAGTGGTTTGTAACATTAATAAATATTAAAGTAGTATAGTGTCATATTAATATAGTTAACATACATACTATCGGTTATTATGCCAAAAACAGATGCTAAGAAAGAAGAAAAGAAAGAAGAAAAAATTACTGTTAAAGATAAACCTGAGATTAACGAATGGAAAGTATTGAAATATCCTCATCTTGTTGAGAAATCAATGAACATGATAGAGCTTGAGAACAAGCTTGTTTTCATTGTCAGACGCAATGCTAAAAAGAGTGAAATTAAAGACGCTCTTGAAAAAGGATTTAACATAAAGATACTTGGAATTAACACAGAAGTAACAAGAAAAGGAGAGAAAAAAGCTTATGTAAAGCTTCACCCTGACAGCTCTGCAATTGATATTGCAACTCGCATGGGCATGATATAATGGTGATAATATGGCTAAAGGACATAAACCTGTTGCTGGCTCTCGTGCATTCTGGCCAAAAAAGAGAGCAAAAAGAATCTATAATATTTTTAAATCATACAAAGAGACAGGTGAGGCATTGCCTTTAGGCTTTGCCGGTTACAAGGCTGGCATGATTCAGGTAATTTATACAGATAACCGCAAAAACTCGCCAACAAACGGTCAGGAAATTGTAGAGCCTGTAACTGTTCTTGAATGTCCTTCTTTGATTGTTTGTGGAATAAAATTATACAAGAAATCAATTTCAGGTCCAAAAAACACAACAACTATATGGTCAGACAAGATTCCAAAAGACCTTGATCGTAAAACCAAGATACCTAAGAAATCCGGCAAGAATAAGATAGCTGATATCAAAGAGATTAATGATTATTCTGATGCAAGGCTTCTGGTTTGCACAAAACCAAGAGAATCTGGTTTTGGCAAAAAGAAACCAGAACTGTTTGAAATGCAGGTTGGTGGCGCTCTGGAAGAAAAATGGAATTACATCAAAGAAAAGCTCGGTTCAGAGATAAAGCCTGAAGAGGTTTTCAAAGAAGGCGATTGGGCTGATGTAAAGTCTGTTACCAAAGGAAAGGGTTTTCAGGGGCCTGTAAAGAGATTCGGTGTTACAATACGCGGAAGAAAGAATGAGAAAAAAAGAAGGCATGTTGGTAACATAGGTTCTGTTGGTGCTGGAAGAGTTTTCCCAGGAAAGATTGCAATGCCTGGTCAGCTAGGTTTTCAGACAAGAACAGAATACAATAAACGCATACTCAAGATAGGCACTGGTGGCATAACACCCAAAGGCGGTTTCCTGAATTATGGCATCATAAAGGGAAATTACATGCTTATTCATGGCTCTGTTCCTGGTCCAAAGAAAAGACTTATTATGGTAAGAAAGGCTATCAGAGAGCCAAACAACAAGGATCCTATAGAAATAAAGAGCATGCTCCTTAACTCACAGCAATAAGTTTATTTTATTCAGTCTCATAAAAAACCAAATCAACTACAAAAATAACAAACGGTATCAATACAACTAGCAAAATTATTAGCATAGCTATCAGAGCAATGTTTGCTGTTTGCAAGGCGAATGCCAGCGCTGCTAATAAAAATATGAAAATTATTGCAACAAAAAACATAGTGAGAAACTTTTCTCGTTTCTTGTAGTATTTTTCTCTCAAATATTTACGCCTTTTTTCCTTGCTCCATTCTTTTCGCATACTAACTCCAATCACTTATTTAATTATTGTAGCTTAGAATTAATATATCCTATAATAATAATATATTATGAGAACTTTTCGAACAGATTTACGGACAGCTCTAAGCAAAAAAAGAACCATTTCTAAAACAACAAATTTCTTTGGAGAATCTGAAACAGAATTCGGATTCAGCATGATGCAGGTAATCATTTTCGGTGCAATTATTCTTATCATTTTCGGAATAATAATAGCCCTTGCACCAGCAATGTACGGGCAGATATGCCAAAGATGGCCAGAATTTTGCGGTCAGAGTGTTGATTATGGAGGATCAGCGACTGCTGCTGCGCAAGCTATACATTGCGCAATTACTTGGTCTGTTACAGGAGACATGAATACACCATGCGGTGTTGCTACAGGCGGAGGACTAGTAGATTCTTTAGTGCAAGACACTAGCAACGCCGCTACAGGTACAGCTTTCTATCCATTGACTTCAGACTTTGAAACATTGGATTCTGATGGAGAAATTTCAAAAGATGGTGCAGAGGTCAAATCAGAAATTTATGGATCTGTTGTTTGCAATCTTGATAAAGGAACTAAAGTAAATGTTATAGGAAAATACAATGACTTATACCAGATAGATCCAAGTCTTTCACTTGGATGTGGGCCGTTATCTGAAGCGTGGATAGATGAAGATTTCATAACTCTTCTAGAAGAAGTTGTCGTACCAATCAATAATAAAAAACAAAATGAATGCATACCAGTTTTACCAGAATTTCAATATGTTGATACAGCTTATGGAATTTCAACTACTAGCATAGATTTAATTTTATTCTTTGATGAAAGAAACAGCGAATGGGTTTGGAGACACCCAGAACATTCTGATTTTTTAATGGAAACTAAACATGAAAACGAAAATCTAAGAAATACGTACAATAT
>JAHIRU010000070.1 GCA_018818465.1 Nanobdellota archaeon | reverse complement strand
TAACTTCTTGGAATTTATCCGGCTCTGCATTCATGACTTTAAGGAATCATGTAAGCTATGCAAAAAGGAATGGGCTTAGTGTAGTAGAATACAAACCAAAAGAAAAAAGGAACAAAAAATTGGAAAAGCAGGTGGAAGATATATCTAAAAAATGGCTAAAGAAGAAAAAGACAGGAGAATTTTCTTTTTTAGTTGGAGGTCCTTCATTCAAAGAACCTGGTGATAGAAAATATTTTTTTGTTTTCAATAAGAAAAAAAACATAGATGCTTTTTTGGTATGTGTTCCATTCTTTGCCAGAAAGGGGATATATTTTGACATAATGAGAAGGAAGAATAATACCATAAAAGGTACCACAGAACTTCTTATAACAGAAACTTTCCAGATGCTTAAAGAGGATGGATGTTCTTTGGCAAGTTTGGGATCTGCTCCACTATCAGACGTAACAAGTGATAAAGAAAAAAGACAATTTATCAGACAGGTTTTTAAATTTGCATACAATAATCTGAATTATTTTTACCATTTCAAACCACTTTATCACTACAAACAAAAATTCGGTCCAACTTTTTGGGAACCAAAATATCTGGCTTATTATCCGCCAAACTTCAAACCAAAATATATTTTTACAATATTGAAAGCGTATGATCCTGGAGGAATAAACGATATGTTTTTGACTAGTATAAAAACCATATGGTCTAAACTTAAAAATGTAAAGAATATCAAATAAAATGTTTATTAGATTATTTCTTCACCCAACTGTTCTTTTATAGATTTCGCTGTCTTTTCTCCAATTAATTTCGCAATCCGTTCGCTAGGCGACTTGCGAAGCTTGTCTATAGATGTGATACCGAAGTTGAATAAGATTCTTGCTCTTGTGCGGCCGATACCCTTTAATCGGACTAGTGGTATAAGCTCTTCTTTTATTCCGTTCTTTATGCGAATACGAAGTTTTTTTATATCTTTAATTACATCTTTTAGAGCTAAAAGTAATGCAAGCTCTTGCGATGCGTAGAGTATCCAATCGGAGTTTGACAGACGTGCATGGAGTTCACCTGGTGTTACTCCAAAAGCTTCAAGAATTTTATTTTCACCTGCTTCGTCTATCCATCCGCTGAACATTGCTGCTGTCTTGATAGAGCGGATGAAATCGTCATATTCTATGTCCCACGGTGTTGGCATTCTATCAGTTAAATTATGCTCTTCCTTGACAGCTATTTCATTTATTGATTCCATGTCTCCCTTTCTTATTGAAAGAAGCGGCTTCATTTCTATTGTATTTGATATCATCTGTAGAATGCCAAAAGCGCTTGTTCCCTTTCTTTCTGCGTACTGTAATTTTTCTATTAAATGGTTTGCTGATAATGGATCAATGTAAAGTTCAGAGACGCGCTTGCCGATACGTGATGGCTTCAGTTCTTCTCCGTTTGTTGACACCATTTGCGCAGCAGATTTGAATTCGCTTTGCTCTTCTTGTTCTTCTATCTGTCCATCTCCTATGACAATGAACTTTGATTGTTGCAATGATGTTAGAACTCTTTCTAGAATTAATTGAATATCATTCATGCCTCCTTTTTGATGGGCATAGAAAGTTTTTGAAAAGAATTTGAAAAGATCAGTTTTTGTTGGCGTTATGCCTGATGAGATTAGTGCTAACACATGTGTTCTTAGTACAGGCTCTACGCCAAGCTTTGAATAGATATTTTCTGGGTCTCCTAGGATGTAGTTGTCCCAAGCATAGTTCGCTTCGTTCTTGTTTTTGGCTAGTAGGATGGCTTCTCCCTCGGTATCATATTTCGGTCTTCCTGCGCGACCTGCCATTTGCATGATTTCTAACGCAGGGAGGTAGGTCATACCACTGAAACTACTGAACCTTTTAAGGTCTCTTATTATGACGCGATGCGCAGGCAGATTAAGGCCAAAGCTAAGGGTAGGTGTGGCTGTAATGACCTTGAGCAAGCCCTCTCTGAAGGAGTTTTCTATCAGAGTTCTTTGCTTAGAAATGAGGCCCGCGTGGTGGAAAGCAGTGCCGTTTTCAATGCAGTCTGCTATTCTCTTGCATTGCTTAGTTGGATTATCCACAGACTTGAGAATCTTTTTTGAGAGTTCTTTTAGTTTTTCTTTTTCCTCTGTAGAAAGTTTTTTTGACAGACCTCTGCCCAAACGTTCTGCAACAGATTCTGCACTTCTGCGCGTTGAAACAAAAACTAATGACTGCTTATTTTTTGAAAGAGTGTCGTCAACAAGTTCTTCCAAAGTTCCTTCTTTTAGCTTCAGCTCTCGTTTTGGCTGGAAGGAAACTTCACCATCATAGCACACACCAGTGTAAAGATCAACAGGACGATAGTCTGACTTGACAGCTTTGGCATTGAGCCATGATGCAAGCTCTTTGTAATTGTTTATTGTTGCAGACAGCCCCAGAATCTTAGGGTTTGCTATCTGCATCAAGCGAGTCATGACAATCTCCAATGTCGGACCGCGGTTTGGGGAATCAAGCAGATGTATTTCATCTATGACAATAAGTCCTATCATCTCTGCCCATGGCATTCCATGCCGCATGAGAGAGTCAAGCTTTTCTGATGTAACAATTATCAGATCGCAATTTGCGAGCCAAGGATCCGATGAATCAAGGTCACCGATGCTCAGAGCAACCTTTACACCAAGAGGCTCATATTTTTCCTTGAACTCATTGAATTTTTCTGTAGCCAGTGCTTTCAGCGGAACAATGTATATGACCTTTTTGTTCTTCTTTATTGCATCCAGCGCAGCGAATTCTGCTATCATTGTTTTGCCAGACGCTGTCGGTGAAGCAATGACCATGTTCCCATCTTCTAGAAGACCGCTATCAACAGCCTGTTTTTGAACAGGGTTGAGGCTATCAAAACCAGACAATTCTAGAACCTTTTGCACAGCCTCTGATACCATAGAATATAAAAAGCTTATTAGTAATAAAAGATTATGAAAAAGCGTGCACATCTATTCATTTCAGGAAAAGTGCAAGGCGTATTCTTCAGGTCTTTTGTTAAAAGTCAGGCAAAACTTCATGATGTAAATGGGTGGGTAAAGAACCTGCCTGATAGTAGAGTAGAGGCTGTTTTTGAGGATGAAGATTATAAAGTGGATGCAATAATTGAAGCCTGCAGACAAGGACCTCCTGGCGCAGAAGTTAAAAACGTAGAAGTTGAGTGGGAAAAGACCAGAGGAATGGAAGCTGGTTTTGAAATAAAGAGATGATTTTTTTATTGACCTAAGTACCTTTTAAGTGACAATAGGGAAGAAAAAAATCGCCCGAAGGCGATGTGAATTTTGATGATAGTTTTGGTATCATAATCCGAGATTAACTTTCGCGATATGGTTTAAAAGCTGAACCATTCGGTACGAGTAACCCCATTCGTTGTCGTACCAGAGCGTAACTTTGACGAATTTCCCGTCAATGACTTGTGTAAGCAAAGGATCAAAACTGCAGGCATATATTGATCCTTTGAAATCACTGGAAACTAGCGGATCTACGACATATTCTATATGGCCTTTCATATATGTCTCTGATGCTGTTTTAAAGAGGTTGTTAACTTCTTCAACAGTTGTTGATTTATCAACAATACAGTACAGTTCTATTATGCTGACTGTTGATGTTGGAACTCGGATTGCAGAACCTTTGATTTTTTCTTTCATTTCTGGAAAAATGATCCCGATGACCTTATCGGCACCTGTTGTT
The DNA here is from genome assembly GCA_018818465.1 of Nanobdellota archaeon. GTDB lineage: Archaea > Aenigmatarchaeota > Aenigmatarchaeia > QMZP01 > QMZP01 > JAHIRU01. The sequence continues at coordinate 3,594 of JAHIRU010000070.1, read as the reverse complement.
GTTGGAATAATATTTTCCAGCGCGTTTCTTGCTCGACGCCAATCCTTCGGATCGGAACCATCAACAACTTTCTGACTACTCGTACCAGCATGGATGGTACTAAACATTGCTGAAACTATGTTCAGATTGCTGTTAAGAACCTTCACCGCTGGTGCGAGTGCATGTGTTGTGCAACTCGCATTTGAAACAACTCTGAATTTTTTGGGCAAATCATATTTTTCATGGTTTATGCCCCATATCAGTGTTGCATCACTGGTTTCAGACGCATCCTCGCCTTTAAACGGGGCGCTAACAAAGACCTGACCAGCGCCTGCATCCAGATATTTCTGGACGCCTTCTTTGGTCCGAAATTTTCCTGTCGCTTCTATAACGACGTCGATTTCAAGATCATTTAAAGGCAGTTTGGATGGATCCTTTGATGCGAAGCACTGGATACGTTTTTCGAAATCTTGAAGCAGTATCCATTCATGGTATTCGGGAAAAACATTGTACGGAAATCTTCCGTAATTTGTGTTGTAATTAATCTTATGCGTTTTGACATCTATTGAAGATGTCGAGCCTATCGCAACTATATCGAAAAAAGCCTTGTCCTCATTGAGTAATTCAACCCAGTTGCGAAAAATTGTTACCCCTGTGTTTCCCAACCCGTTGAGAAACACTTTAATTTTATCTGTCATTATTCTATACTCCTTAGATTTCTTCAGAAATAGATGTAAAAAAGACTCCATTGAGCCTAATTCTATAGTTAAACCACCACCATAGTGAACTACGAGATGGATTGTATGATGTTGTGTGAAAAAATATGAGAATATATAGGATATAATTAGCAGAAAAAAATATAAGGGCATTGTTAAATTTCTTTTATAATTTTTTCTATGTTTATTTTTTTCTCCTCGTCTTCGACGCGTTCTAGTACTGCTCTAGTAGCAGGTAAATCTGGTACCAGTGAACAACAGCCGCCTCTTATTGCAGTTGTGTCAAATGTGCCGATTTCTTTTGCGATCTTTATCGTGTCTTCTTTGTCGAAGCCTATGAGTGGACGCAAGACAGGCATCGAGATAGCCTTGTCGATGACATAAAGATTTTCTAATGTTTGGCTGGCTTTTTGTCCTATAGCTTCGCCAGTGAATATGAAATCTGCTCCTTCTTTTTCTGCTAACTTTTCTGCTATGCGATACATTATTCTACGACAAAGGACGCATCGAAGATGCTTGTCAGCATTTGCTGCGATCTCTTTTTGGTTCTTTGCATGTGGAATTATCTTTAATGGAATTTTTTTATTGAAATGTTTTTCAAGTATTTTGATTACTTGTTTTGTTCTTTCAAATGGTGTCTCATCAGAATATGGTCTTGTGTCTAGATGCAGAGCTACTACATCTACGCCTTGCTTCATCATTAAATATACGGCAACTGGCGAATCTATGCCGCCACTTATTAAAGCTATTGCCTTCATACTTCTCATATTAACAGATAAAGTTTGACGACTTATATTAATTTCATAAAGTCGCCTCAGCTGTTTTGTGGAGGGGTTTATAATGGTTAAGGTTGCTAAGAGAACAGAAAAAATTACTTATGCTATACGAGATGTTGTTGTTGAAGCAGACAAGGTAAAAAAACAAGGTCATGATATTCTAAATTTGAATATCGGTGATCCAAATGTTTTTGGTCATAAACCACCAGAAGCCCTGATAGAAGCTGTAACACAGGCAATGAAAGATAATAAGAATGGATATGCACATTCTATGGGTGTTGAAGAAGCTAGAGAAGCTATTCTAAAAGAAGCCGAAAGAAAGGGCATAAAAAGTGACGTGGATTCTATTATCACAACAACAGGAGCAAGCGAAGGTATAACACTTGTTATGCAAGCTCTTGTAAATTCTGGTGAAAATATTTTGACTCCTTGTCCAGGATATCCTCTGTACAACGCTTTAACAAATCTACTGGAAGCAGAACACAACCACTACATGATGGATGAAAACAACCAATGGCAACCAGATGTTGATGACATGAAGAAAAAAATAAACGACAAGACAAAAGGTGTTGTCATAATCAATCCAAACAATCCAACAGGCGCTTTATATTCTAAGCAAACATTGCAAGAGATAATTGATTTTGCAAACGAGCACGATCTCGTAATATTTTCTGATGAGATATACGACAAATTGGTTTTTGATGGAGAACAGTATCATTCCTCAGCAGCATTGTCAGATGATGTTCCTATTGTAACATTCGGCGGACTTTCAAAGAACTTTGTAGCGCCTGGATGGCGTGCAGGCTGGATGATTTTCAGTGGTGCAGAGAATGAAATTAATCCTTTAAGAGAAGCTGTTTCAAAGCTTGCTAGAGCAAGACTCTGCGCTCCGCATCCTTTCCAGTATGCAATAAAGCCTGCACTGGAACATTACCAACACTTTGCAGAAGAAATGCGAGACAAAATGCAGATCAACAGGGATATAATTTACAAATCTTTAAACAAGATTGAAGGCATGAGTTGCGTAAAACCTAAAGGTGCATTCTATGCATTCCCTAAAATAGAAAAAGAAATCACAGACGATAAGAAATGGGTTATTGATTTGCTTCATAAGAAGCATATTCTTGCAGTGCATGGAACAGGATTCGGATACCCAACACCTGATCATTTCCGTGTTGTTTTCCTAGCACATCCTGAACAATTAGAAGAAGCGTGCAGGAAAATTGGTGAGTTTGTTAGCAGAGAATAATCTCTTTTTTTAATCATGTTTGCAAATAACATATATAGTGAAATTTATGTCCTTCAAAAACATGGATTCCAAATGGCAGAAGAAATGGGATGAAAAAGGAATTTTTAAGGGTAAGGACAATAAAGGCAAGAAATTTTATGTTCTTGAAATGTTTTCTTATCCTAGCGGAAAGCTTCATATGGGGCATGTTCGCAACTATTCTATTGGTGACAGCTATGCACGGTTCAAGAGGATGCAGGGCTACAATGTATTGTATCCTGTAGGGTTTGATTCGTTTGGTCTTCCAGCAGAAAACGCTGCAAAGAAGAGCGGAGAAAATCCACGCGTCTGGACAGAGAAATGCATCTCAGAAGTTAAAAGACAACTGAGAATGCTCGGTTTTAGTTATGACTGGGACAGGCTTGTTGAAACATATAAAGAAGATTATTATAGATGGAACCAGTGGTTATTTTTACAATTATACAAGAAAGGACTTGCTTATAGAAAGAACTCACCAGTTAACTGGTGTCATAGCTGTAAAACTGTTCTAGCCAATGAACAAGTTGAAAATGGAAAGTGTTGGAGATGCAAGTCAGAAGTTGGTGAACGGATATTAGAGCAATGGTTCTTCAAGATAACAAAATACGCTAATCGTTTACTCAAAGATCTCAAAAAATTGGAAGGATGGCCTGAAAAAGTTAAGGTGATGCAGGAGAATTGGATAGGTAAAAAAAAATGGATTGATATAGATTATGAAATTGAAGGCAAAAAGGAAAAAATAACTGTCTCAACAACAAGGCCTGATACCAATTTTGGAGCTACGTTTGTGGTTATAGCCCCTGAACATCCTTTGCTTGATAAGAAAAATTTTATACCATCTAAACATAAGAGGGTT
>JAHIRU010000069.1 GCA_018818465.1 Nanobdellota archaeon | reverse complement strand
TGGGCCGATGGTCTAGTTGGTTAAGCTACGTTCTGTGAAAGTGGCTCCAAAAAGGACATCGCCTTGACGAATTCATTTTGAGTTCAAAATGGCGAAGATCGGGAGTTCGAATCTCCCTCGGCCCATATTTCTTTTTAAATATAATTGAACATAATTTCCAATATGCCCCTGTAGTGTAGTCCGGTCATAACTAATTATGGAAAATGTATTCAATAATTAGTTGTCGATAGCATTTCGGGTTTTCGAGCTATGTTCGAAAACGTTGAGGCAACGATTCGTTGTCGGTGATAGCGAAAACACTCGACGACGTGGGTTCGAATCCCGCCGGGGGCATTCTTTTTTTCTAACACTAATATACTGGAAGGTTTACAGTATTCTATTCCGAGTTATCGAGTTGAAATATTATTATCTCGTTTAGTAGACAAAGATAAATAAAAGTGGGATTATTCCCACTAGTTGATTGAAATTTTAACACAATTTTAGTTAGCATTCTATTTGATACACTTCTAACGAGTGTATCCTTTCTTTATCTTTATATTGTGTTTTCATCAACACAATATGAGTTAATGTCTTAGAATACAAACCCTTTTCCACGATTTTGTCCATTTCCTCAACAGTTATATCGGGTTCCAGGTTTGTGGAATACCCAAAATCATTTGCAGCGAAAATGAGGTGGAGAGTTTTAAGTGTGTCATTTTCTATTGAGTAATAACCTTCGTTTTTTATGAATGCTACTACCTTTTTCTCATTTATTGTAAAAAATTCTATTCCTGATATAGAATGTTCTACAGTAATCCCCGCTATTTGCAGGGTAAGTCCTAAAACAGTCCCCCTTTCCTTATCGCATATGATTGAATCGGAGAATTTTTCGGAAACCGATTCAATTGTAAATTCTGACCGACTAGTTTCGGATCCTTTAGTAGATCCGAAGCCAATGGATCCGAAGCTAGTGATGATTAAAATAATCATCACTAGAAAAAACAAAATTCGTGTCATGATAACACCTCATTACTTGTTATCCCTATGTCTTTCGCTTTGCCTACACGCCTCAAGACAAATTATATTGTCTTGCGTAAAGAGATAGGTTTCTTGTAAATATGAAACTGATATGTGATTATATTTTAATAAAAAGGCATAAAAAGTAAATATTTCTCAAAAAAGCTAATTTAATTCTTTTAAACCAAAAACCATAATATCCTACATATGCAGGCTTTATAGATTAAAAGAAAGAAGAAAAACAGAGATTTAGAGTCCTTGGTTATTTTGCAAGGAAATTCCTGAAAACTTCATACGGGCACAATATTAAACAAAATAACTCTGTTTGTATTTTTTAGTAACCATACATCACAATATAAGGGCACAAAATATAACAAAAAACGATAGATTTATATATTATTGTGCCCATACAATAAATATGGGCTATCTGGAACGGATTGAGAGGGGAGGCAAGACATATTACTATGTCACGAAGAACTTTAGAGTTAGCAACAAAAAGTGGAAGAAAATAAGGAAGTATGTTGGTGACAAGCCCTCTTCCAAAGAACAAACAAAGAAAGCGGTTGAGGAGATTGAAAAAGAAGCATTGAAAAAAGGTCTCGTGAAACCTTCTTCTAAATATGCTTATTTGAGTGATGAGGAAGCAGAAAAACTGCAGGATTTGAAAGAGGTTTTTAATAAGTGGTATGGTAAATTGGATTCTGTCGAAAAGAAGAAATATGAAGAAGATTTTATCGTGAGGTTCACATATAATTCAAACGCTATTGAGGGCAACCGTTTAAGCCTTCGTGAAACCAGCATGATTTTAACTGAGAACATAATACCTGCTGGCGCTACTCCCAATGATTACAATGAAACCATAAACTCAAAAGATTGTTACGAATTTATGAAAGGATATACTGGCGAGTTTAACCAGAAGTTTTTACTGAAAGTCCATGAACTGCTTACCCAGAACACGAATTGTAAAATTGCAGGCGATTATAGAGATCATGAAGTTAGGATTTCTGGTTCGGAATGGATTCCTCCAACTCATGAAAAAGTTAAAGAAGAAATGAGAAAGATTTTCCAGTGGCACTATTCTGCCAGAAAGAAATTACATCCTATTGAATTGGGTGCAATCTTGCATAATAAATTAGTTAGGATTCATCCGTTTGCTGATGGCAATGGAAGAACGTCAAGGATTGTAATGAACTGGATATTGATGAAGAATAAATTTCCAATGTTCTATATAGAACTAAGAAATAAAATCAAATATTATGATGCAGTCGAAGAAGGAGATAAAGGCAATGACGAGGCAATAATACATTACATTGCTAAAGTGTTAATGGAACAACATACGTTCAAATCGAAAGGAGAGTAAACAGCATTAATATATAGCGGGTTTGAATGCTGGTTCGAATATCTTACATAGCATTAAATTCTTTTAAACCAAAAACCATAATATCCTACATATGCGGGGGTTTCCGAGCGGCCAAAGGAGCTGGGCTTAGGGGTTTCTGAAAACTAGGAAACCCAGTAGCTAAGTGCTTTCGCAGGTTCGAAGTCAATCCCTTTTACAGGAGCTGACGCTTCCTCAAAGGTCTAGACCTTATCCCAAAACAAGCAAATAAAAGGAATTGATGAAAATCCTGCCTCCCGCATTTATTTAAACATTCCGAACCAATTATAATACAGTAAAAATCTTAGGTGCATAAAATAGCAAGAAAAAAACAAATAAAATTTAAGAATGCAAATTATGTTTTCTTAGCAGTTATAGCTGTTGTTATCATATTGTTAATAGCTTTCATGGGTTACTCTGGTACAGTTGGTCAGGGTTGGAGTCCTATTGGACCACCTGCTCCAGCAGATGGATGTTCATCGCAAGAAATATACGAATGCAATTCGGGTAATAGTTATTGCACGCAAGTTTATGGAGAAAATTATTTCTGCGGTAATACTCAAAATTCAGAAGGAGATATTTATTGTTCTTGTATAGACATATCAGAACCAAAACCATGTGGTTCAGACTTTGAAACAGAAGGAGCATGCTATTTAGACGGAACTTGCCCCGATAATGAATTTTGTGTATTATGTGTTAATGGGGATGGGGAGTATTCTGGAGATGATACGTGTTCATGTATTGCAGACTGTTCACAAATTGAGGTTAAATACACTACAAGCTTCAGTGGTACGCTAGAAGAAATTGGTGAATATTTGGAAGAAG
>JAHIRU010000068.1 GCA_018818465.1 Nanobdellota archaeon | reverse complement strand
TATACATTATAAGTAATGCTTGATACCGTGCCTCCGCTGGTGTAGTAAGGGACACGCATAATCAATGTGTTACCGATTACGTCTATATCAGGTGAAATTTTCAACGCACTTGGTATTATAGTTTGCGAGTCTTCAGACGGATTAGGATTGCTTACTGTAACAGTTCTTGACATCAAGTCATAACCAAATTCATTACTTACTGTCAAAGGTGTAGGTCCGCATGTGCTCATGTCATCAGAGGAAAAATAGCATGCATTCTTAGTTCCAAATTTAGGTAGCAGGCCGCGTGCTGAGTCAATTCCTGTTAAACCGTCTATAAAACGCCATTCTATTCTCGATGCTGAGCCTGTTGTTGAATAAACTATCAGATTGGAATCCTCTGATATGTAGCATTGGTTTGCAGTGCATGACGGTATAGTACTCACCGCAGCTGATGCATTGGAAATTAATATGAATGAGAATAAACAAAGACTTAACAATATCAGTTTTTTCATATATATAATTAATATAAAGTTTAATAAATAATTTTGAGATTGTATGAAAGAAAAGCCAGAAGTTAAGATAGTAGTAGACAACAGAGAAATGCAGTCAGGTGTTATAGATTTTATAAAAAAGAACAATGTTGCACTGGAAACAAGGAATCTAACAGTAGGAGATTACATAGCATCAGATCGTGTCTGCATAGAAAGGAAAACTGTTTCAGATTTTCTGCAATCAATAGTAGATCAGAGATTGTTTAAACAAGCAGAGTCTATGTTATGCTCTTTTGAAAGACCTGTATTAATTTTAGAAGGCGATCAGGGAGAACTTTTCAACGGTCGCAACATACATGAAAACGCAATAAGAGGAGCATTATCTTCACTTTCTGTAGACTATAGAATTCCTATTATATGGACACAGAGTCAAAGAGAGACAGCCGCACAAATCTATTGGATAGCATACAGAGAACAATTTGGTGAGAAAAGAGAGCTGCAGATACGCTGTAAACCAAGAAAAAATGGTATAAAAGAACAACAGGAGTTCCTTGTTGCTGGTTTACCTCTCATATCAAACAAAATGAGCAGAAGGCTTTTAGAGCACTTTAAAACACCGAAAAAACTTTTCAATGCTAATATTGATAAGCTGATGAAAGTCGAGAACATGGGCCAAAAGAAAGCAGAAAACATAAGAAAACTGCTTGATACCAAATACAAAAAGAATTAATTTTTTCTTTTTATGGCAGCTTCTATGAAGCCTATGAAAAGAGAAATATGATAATAATCATATAATAACACCCGAAAGGCATTAGATTGGTATAACTTTTAAATATAATAAATATATAATTATAGTATCATGTTAAAAGGAAATGAGTGGAAATATCTATTTAGAGAACTTATAATAAAATATGGAATTGATGTTTACAAACAACTAAAAACAAATAAAACATCATTATATAACTGGTTAAATGGGAAAAGTATACCAAATTCTAAAATTCAGACACAAATATTTACTATTTTTAAAGAATCTCCAAAAGATTTGATTAAATATTCTAAATTAAAAGAAAAAACTTTAGAAACAATGACAAAAATTAATTATACTAAAAATATTATAAATGTAGCATTTCTCGTTAAAAAGGACATGATGCGTAGATCTAAAACCAGTGCCAATTCATGGTATTTGGAGTATATAGATAATAAAATTATACTAATACGATATTTTGATAGTAATAAATACTGGAAAACAGTCATCTTACCAACTAATATAGAATGGTCAGAAAATCTAGCAATTATATTGGGTTTTTGGTTGGGAGATGGTGTAACAAAGAAACCAAAAAACATACCATACAGACCTTACTTAACATTTGTTAATAGAGATATTACCTTATTAACTAAAATAAAAGAATTTTTTGTCAAAACATTAATGCAAAACGAAAATGTTTTTGATATAGAGATAATAGAAGGTAGCCTTTTGAACAATAAAATCAGTAAAGAATATAAAAAGGAAATAAGAATCTTAAGCAACAAAATAAGATGGAAGGTACATGGACGATGGAATAGCATAGGTACGTGCTTGCATATTAGAAATACACCATTGGCTTTTTTATTCAATTATCTATTAATAAACATAGAAGATCTATTGGATAAATCTTCAAAAAATATAAAAGGAGCTTTTTTAGCGGGTTATTTTTCTGCTGAAGGTAATGTTAGTACCATTAATAAATGGTTTTCGTTTAATGAAACAAAAAAAGATAGAAGAAACTTAATAATAAGTATGTTAAAAAATATAGGATTTTCAGCAGAAGATTTTGGAGATAGAGTTAATATAGCACATAGAAATAACATACGTGAAAAAGATACAAAACTATTTAACAAATTTATAAAGAATCATTTAATATCGTATCCAAAGAAAAAGCAGACAGAAATGTTGATAAAAGGATGCTTTCAGCGTGATATAGATTTACTTTACATGTATTATCTGTATTTATGTAAAGAATCAAATTCTAACAAACTAGCAAAAAGCTTTGGAAAAAACAAAGATCATATAAATAAAGTTTTTAGGGGATTAGAGAATAACAAACCAAAACTGGTTAATAGAACAAGAAATGGAAGAAATGAATTCAATGTAATAAAATTAACATCTTATGGTAAAAGTATAGTTGAAGAAAACAAAATACAAATAATAAACATGTTGAAAGAAATAAAGAGATTAGATAAATATAAAAGACATTATAAAAGCTCTTTCATTTTAACAAACCCTAAAACACAAGAAAAAAACAACTCAATAGAGTTAATGTTAAAGGCTTCTGGAATCTGATATTTTAATAGCAGATTCTATAAATTTCGTGAATAATGGATTTGGATTTATTGGTCTACTCGTAAACTCTGGATGGAACTGAGAACCCATGAAGAATATATGCTCAGACAATTCAATTATTTGCATAATTTTGTTATCGGGGGTCATGCCAGAAAAAACAAGACCTTTGTTTTTTAGATTCTCAATAAGTTCAGGATTTATTTCAAATCTATGGCGAAACCTCTCTCTGATTAGATTTTTTCCATAAATTTTCTCCGCAATAGTATTTTCTACAATCTTAACATCCTGACCACCCAATCTCATAGTTCCTCCATATTGCGATTTTTTCATTTTTTCTACTTGATCAGGTAAAATACAGACAGAGGGATGTTTTGTATTTTTATCAAATTCAGTGGAATTAGACCCTTCTAATCCACAAACATTGCGAGCAAACTCAATGACAGCGATTTGCAATCCAAGACAAAGTCCAAGATAAGGAACATTATTTTCTCTACAATATTTAGCAACTAATATCTTACCTTCTATTCCAGTAGAGCCAAATCCTCCAGGGACTATTACACCATCTATATCGTTTAGCTTCTGAAGTTTATTTTCATCCTTTTCAAAGTCTTTTGAATCCATCCAAACGATTTCTGGAACAACCTTTTTGTTGCCACTAGCATGCTTTATAGCCTCTATAACAGAGACATATGAATCCTCTAAAGTGAAATCACCTATGTCAAAATATTTTCCCACGATAGCAATTTTAACTTTCTTTTCTGCTGTCTTTATGTTGTTAACAAACTTTCTCCAATTATCAAGACCGTCTGTTTTTTTGTATTTTATATCAAATTTTCTCAGAATGTTTTCAGTAAAATCTTGATTTTCGTATATCAAGGGAAGTTCATAAACATATTCCAAATCCGGATTTGATATAACATTTTCTGGTTTTACATTACAGAATATTGATATCTTTTCTTTTCTAACATCATCTAACGGCTTCTCACTTCTGGCCATAATAAAATGAGGTTGTATTCCAACTTCATTTAACATTCTAACAGAATGTTGGGCGGGTTTTGTCTTCATTTCACCAACGCTCTTTGGTATTGGCAAATAGACAACATGAACAAATACCATAGGATCTCCTTTAAGGTTCATTCTTCTCATAGCCTCTAAGAAAAGAACATTTTGATAATCACCAACAGTGCCTCCAACTTCTATAAGCAGAAAATCCAATTTTTCTTTTTCTGCAACTTCCTTTATCCTTCTTTCAATCTCTTCTGGTATATGAGGAATTACCTCAACGCATTTGCCTCCGAAATCAAGGTTTCTCTCCATTGATATAACTTTTTGATAGACCTGGCCTGTTGTTATATTATTCAATTTAGATATTGATTTTCCTAGAAATCTTTCATATGTGCCAAGATCCTGGTCTGTTTCACCGCCATCATCTGTTACCCAAACTTCACCATGCTCAGTGGGCCTCATTGTACCAGCGTCTATGTTTATATAGGGATCAATTTTTATAGCGCTTACATTGTATCCATGCGCCTGCAAAACATTGGCAATAGAAGCTGTTATAACGCCTTTTCCAAGACCAGAAATAACACCGCCTGTTACAACTATGAACTTGCATTTTCCTTTCTTGTCAGAATTTTTATCAGATTTCCCAAATCCTAGCATAGTTTATTATAAAAATAAAATAATAAATAGATGCAAAAAATCATTCACCTTCGTGTTCATCTCTTACGGCAGTTATAGCTTTTACAGGGCACACGTTAACACATACAAGGCAACCTTTGCATGTTTGCTTATCCCATACTGGTTTACCTTTCCAACCTATGGCTGTATCAGGGCAGAACAACCAGCATTGCTTGCATTTTGTGCATTTTTTCATATCCCAAACAGGCTTGAAAACTCTCCATTTGTATGTACCGCTTCTGACAGAGTTTCCAGGATCTCTTAAATGAGGCACTCCACGAATTCTTTCATATCTGAGTTTACTTTCTTCTATCATTTGAAATCAACCATGCTCTTCTGTTTTTTATTTTTCTTTTCAATCTCTTTTATGCGTTTTTCAAACAATTCAAGATTTTTTGAGCAATCTACAATGAAATTTCCCTTTATCACATTTCTTCCTATTATCATAGGAAAGGTCATATGAGAGCGATCTTGAATATTAACCTCTGTGTTGAATTCAAAACCGTTTATTTTTATCTTGGCTTTAACAACATCTCTTCTAACATGATTTTTGGATGAAGCAAATCTGACCCTCGTTGTTCTTATTTTTGGTCCTAGACCCGCTTCTTCTGCAAGCATTTTATCAACAGAGCAAAGCCTTGCACCTGTATCGAATAGAGCAAGAGTTTTAATTTTATTCTTACCTTTCAATTCAATCTCTTCGATTATACCAACGATCTTCATAAAAATAATTATTTTTAGGATTAATATTGCTTTTCACAATTAATAGAATATGAGTAACAAATCTGATAAAGAATTCTTTGAGCATCCTCTTGTAAAACCTAACAAGATGCAGCTTAGAGAGTATCAAAAATCTATCCTTGCAACCGCAAAAGAAAAGAATACATTATGTGTCCTTCCGACAGGTCTTGGCAAGACCGGCATAGCAATACTACTTGCATTGGAGAGAATGAGGATTCCAGAAAGTAAAATTTTAATGCTTGCGCCAACAAAACCTCTGGTTAATCAGCATTACAAAACGTTTTTAGAATTTCTAAATATAGATGAAGACAAGATGCAGGTTTTAACTGGTGAAATAAGGCCAACACTCAGAAAAGTGATATATGAAGAAAAAACTTTCATCTTTGCCACTCCGCAGACAATCCAAAATGATTTGGAGACAAAAAAACTTTTTCTGAACGATTTCAGTCTGTTGGTTCTTGATGAGATACATCACTCGATAGGTGACTATGCCTATCCATACATTGTAAAGAAATATCTTGAACAGGCAAAAGATCCTAGAATACTTGGATTAACTGCTTCGCCTGGCGGAACAGAACAAAAAATTAAAGAGATATGCGAAAATTCTGGCATAGAGGCTGTTGAAATAAGAACAGAAGAAGATCAGGATGTTTCAGCATGGGTTAAAGAAAAAGACATAGAGTGGGTTAGCATAGAGCTTCCGAAAAGTTTCATAAAAATAAAACAAGTTCTTGATGAGGTTTACAAGGAGAAAATAAAAAAACTTAAAAGCAAGGGCGCTTCGCGCCTGAGAACGAAAAGAGACATACTAGAGCTTCAGGCATATCTTGCCAAGGAAGCAAGGAAAGGTGACAAGAGTGCTTTTGGAGGTTTGTTTCTTGCTGGTCAAGCAATAAAACTTGAACATAGCATTGGTCTTTTAGAGACGCAAGGAATTGGTGTTCTAGAGAGCTATTGGAAGAAACTTCGCAAAGATGCTTCAAAAGCAGGCAAGGCTTTGGTTAATGATAAGAGAGTTTTAAATGCAATGCGCATGTCAAATGAACTTTATGAAATGGGTTCAAAGCATCCAAAAATAAGCAAGCTTTGCAGTATTATAGATCAGCAGATAAGAGCTAAACCAAACTCAAAAATAATAGTTTTTGCCAGTTATAGAGATTCTGTTAAAGAGATATATGAAACCCTGCAAAAAATAGACAGGGCTCATCCAGTTATGCTGATAGGCCAGAAAGAAGGACTGTCACAAAAACAGCAGATAGATGTAATAAAGGATTTTGAATCAGATATTTACAACTGCCTTATTACCACATCAATAGGCGAAGAGGGTCTTCACATAAGTTCTGCTGATATAGCAATCTTTTACGAGCCAGTACCAAGCGAAGTTAGAAACATACAGCGCAGAGGTCGCGTAGGAAGAGTTAAAATAGGAAGCATAATAATTTTCATAACAAAAAACACCCGCGATGAAGCATATTATTGGACAGCGCAAAGAAAAGAAGGAGAGATGAAGAAGACACTTTCAAAAATGAAGAAGAAAAATCAAATATAAACTTAGATTTCTATAATTAAAATATGGCTGATATTTTCCAGATTTTAATAAACATATTCTGTCCTACGCAAAGCGCTATGCAACAATGCAGTAGTTTTGTCATGAACCATCAGGCAAATTTTGGCATGCTTGAAGGGCTGTTCTATTTCCTTCTCTTCCCCACAATTTTTATAGTAATATTCGGATGGGTCTTAATTACAGGAGTCCTGAAGAAATTTGATATTGCAGGACCAAAAACTGCATTCATCTCAATTCTTCTAGCGTTCTCATCCTACATATTCATAATAATATCAGGATGGTATCCAATCTTCCTCTACTTATCAGAGGTCTGGTACATTGGAATAATACTGATATTCGGCTTCTGGATATTCCTAGGCAAAGTCCTCGGCGGAGGCAACGGTGGCGGAGGCGGCGATAAAAAAGGCAATTTATTAAGTTCTTTAGCAAACCCCCTTGCGAGTAATAAGAACGCAAAGAAACTAACTGGTCAATTGGAAACTCTTTCAAGAAGACGCGAACAACTTTTAAAAACTACAAAACATCCATCTTCAGGAACTGATACAGCTATTGCCAATAAAGAACTTAGAGATGTAGAAGCACAGATGTGGGGATGCATAGACGATCTAGAAGATATGTCAAGTGTAGGACCATTCACTGTTAAAGCAGCTACGAAATATAGAAAAGAACTAGAAAAAGATTAATGATTTTATGTTTGAGCAATTTTTTGCATTGGGGACTGGAGGTGCAATGGAATATCTACTCCCTTTCTTCTTGATGTTTGCGATAGTGTATGGAGCTCTTGATATCGCAGGAGTATTTGGAAATAAAAAAATTATTGCAATTATAGCAGTGGTTTTTGGCATCTTTGCTGCAAGTGTTGAATCCGTTAGGATGATACTGATTGCTTACATGCCTTATGCTGCAATAGCGTTTGTTGTGTTTTTCTTTTTGGGATTCCTGAAGAAATTGTTTAGCGGTAAAGAAGGTAAAGAAGGAGGACAAACAGACTTCCTTTTACTTGGAATTATTGCTGTACTCTTATTGCTCACTCTTGTAGGATTTCAAGGAATGCTGCCATCATTTGGACTCTTCTCCATGATGGATGAATTGATAGTTGTAGCAGGCGTGTTATTGATAGCGTTCTTGTTTTATGCTGCATATAAAAAATCAGGTGCTTAAATAAAGAAAGCAAAGACCAATACAACCATTATCAGTTCTAAAAAGTAAATAAACAATGTTACATCCTTTTCATAAACTTTGCTCTTTAGTTTCTTCATAACCTTTATTGCAAGATGTGTTGTGTCATATACTCCGTCATAAGGCATATCTAAGCTGTTATCCGGATTAACTTTGCCAAAAGCTTCAACTTTGCCCTTTCCTCTCACTTCTGGTGAAAGCGATAATACAGCGTCTAATAAAAATGGAAGGAACAGAATTATACCTATTTTTTCCATGTTGCCCATTATGGCAACGCTCGCTATGAAAGCTCCTATCATATATGTGAGAGAATCTCCTGGGAATACCTTCGCTGGACACCAGTTGAATGCAAGGAATCCCAACAGGGCTGCCACACCGACAAACGATACCATTGCCAGCCAGATCATGCTATTGAAGTACCAAGCAATGAATCCCATTGTTGCGAGTATTATTGCACCCATGCCTGCTTCAATGCCATTGTAACCGGCAAGCATATTGAATCCGTTGGTTGCACCAATGAAACCTAGAGGTATTATTATCAATGGGAACAGTAAGCCAAAATCTACGCGACCTAAAAATGGCAAGAACATGTACGATTGTCCTGCATTAATCACCATTAATGGAATGGCCATAGGCAAAGTGAAGAGAGGTTTCTGCCATCTTTTTAGTCCTTTTTTCCAGCCAAAAATATCATCTACAAATCCAATGAATCCTGCAAGCAATATAGTTACTGATATAACAAGTATCTCGATTAAATGCATCTCTGTTCCTAGAAAAAATGTTTTAATGAATATGTAGCACAGAATAGCGAACAGAAATCCAAACAGAACAACAACGCCGCCAGCTTCTGCGATCTCTGGTTTGTCGTATTTGTTCATGTCTTTTCCAACAAGATCAATAGCTTTTGCTCTTTTTATATATTTAGGAATCAGAAAAACAGTTATCGCAAAAGCAACCAGTATAACAATTCCTATTGACATTGATTCAAGCATATGATCATAAAACCTCTACTAGTATTCTTGTCTTCTGTTAATTAATATTTATATATTAATCATACAAGAGATCTTGTCTCCGATACCATAGAACAAGAGACAGTCTCCAATTCTATGTAATAGGAGATTAGACATCTCTCATTCTAATCATTGGAGATGAGATTAACTTCATATATTCTTATGTAGGTGTTATCAAAAACCTTTTTTACTGGAAGATCATGCCCATCCATGAACATAAGAGATACAAAAATGCTGTTTTCTAATTCTGGCAGTATAAAGAATACACCAAGCTTGCCCAAATATAAACAACCATTTACTGAATCGTCTGCAGTTCCAAGTTCAGTAATTCCTTTTTCATCGCAAACCTTTGTAATAGTGTTTTTCTGCACGAATTGGTCTCCTTGTGCGACAAAGAATAGAGGCATTTTTGTCATTGTTCCGTCCGGATTGGATGGCAACCATAATACATAAGGACCGCTCCTGAATTCTACAACAGTTTCTCCTCCATTTTCAATTGTGTCAGTTTGTTGGAACTGCAGGAACCCGTACATAGATTCACCACGGCTTCCGATTTTTGTTATGGCGCCTATTTTTCCAGGCATGCTATAATCCATTACGATATGTGTTACGCCATGCTCTTTCATCCACGGTACCCATTCATTCCAATTATCTACAGGTGACATGAACCAGTCTGCTATAGCTTCATTTATTCCACCAACCATGTTA
>JAHIRU010000067.1 GCA_018818465.1 Nanobdellota archaeon | reverse complement strand
TCAATTTTTTTTCTGGGGCTTTTTAAATCTCTATAATGAAAAAGAATTTTATTAACTAAACCGCTTACTTTACCTTGCCTTTCTGTTGGGTTATATCCTTTTTTCTTTTTTTTGTTTGCCATGCACTTAATTATTGTGTTCATATAATTAAATAATTCGTTAATTGGTTATATCCCTATAAGAAGACATATAGAAATAAAAAATCGGGACAGAAACCTCCCGATTGGTTTTTTCAAAGCATGACATCAACGCTAACTAGCAGTCAGCATCATTGGCGTCTTCCACCTCTTCAACAATCTTTTCGATCAGATTGAAGAGGTAGTGGACGTCAACCTCGTGACCTCCATCCACAAGGTCTTCGAAGACATCTGAACTATATTCAAGGCTCCCCTCGAACATGTACTTCAGGGCTTCCCGAGCTCCCTCTTCGAGCTCGGTTAAATGGCGACCTTTCTTGTCAAGGTTCGCCATGTCCTCGACGTTCTCTATCAGGCCTTTTTCGAAGCAGTTTTTTCGAAAAAAGCTTTGAGAGAACCGTCGGACGGTTCTTGACTTGACCATCCCCCTGCACATCTCCTCAAGGCAGGGATAAGAGTCGTAAGTTGGAGCCGGCTCCTTCACGACTTCTTTGGTTGGTTCTGCAACCTGCTGAGTTTTCTCAGCTGTTGTTTCTGAGCATGTAGTTAGACTGAAAGTAACTACAAGCGCAATAACCAAAATACCAATAATAATAAAAAAAGGCCAGTTCTTAATCATTGTTTCGACCTCCTTAGGTCGATTAAAATAAATAATGTTTTCACGCGAGACAGGTCTTTTTGCTGTTGGAGTCTTTTTTTCTTCATTAGAGTCCTTTTTCTAAAGAAGTTGCCCTCTGAAGTCAAATACTCTTGACAGCAATTCACCAATGAGCTGGTGAATTTGAAATGTCTTTTGTGATAGCATCAAAAGCCTTTTACCGCCAAAACATGCTTATTTTAATATATTCACTATTCAATAGTAACAAAGTACTTATAAAGCTATCGATTTTTTGAGGCAGAAATAATCCTAATGCTGTTGATTTTATTTTTTCAGAAAAAGGAATTACTATATTATACCTTCTCTAACTCTACTGATGCTTTGCCGATGTACCAGCTGCCTGTTCCGCTTAGTCCCAGTACATTGGTTCCCGGTTCAATTTCCTGCTGGGTTAGATAATACAAATTGCTTCCTACTGTCATGGCGCTTATGGCTCTCTGGTGGCCGTTAACCTTTACGTTAAGAGTTCCGCCTGACAGTATGTCGTCAATGTTGAAGCGCAGTCTTATTTTGTACTGTCCTGATTGTATCAAAGCGTATTCCTCATTGCTTATATCGAAATAAGAAGTTTTTGCAAGCTCTGTTGTTGAAAGGTACAAAGACAATTCTGTGTTGTGCATTATTATCATGTCGTCTTTTGCAGCGAATGTCAGGATGTTGTCTCCAATCTTCATTGGAGCGTCTGAATACTGGAACTCTGCAACTCCCTGTCCATTCGGCTTCTCAGAATGAATTTCATAGCCGTTAACCTTTACTATCAGTTTGCTTCCAGACATGCCGCTTGTTCCTGTTGCATAATATGTGACTCTTCCCTTGGACCAGGCTTCCAAATCATCCTGGCTCAGCTGGAAAGCGAATATTTTTGACGGACCATAATTCAAGTCAACATTAAAATCCTTTAAGACATATTCTGTTGAAGCCCAGAACATTATGCCAGGGCCGTCTGCATAAATCTCAAGATTGTTTACAGTCTTTACATACTCCTTCGCTATTGTTATAGTGTAGTCCCTTCTAGCTGCCTTATCTCTTAGGAATACTGCACCATTCCATTTCACAACAAGATCGCCATAAGCATTGCTGTCAAAAACATCAAAATCTATTACTATATCGCTCATCAAATCTAGGAATTCTTCTGTTACCTCTATTTCATATTTCTTTGATTCTGAGCCTGCAATACCGCTGTATATTCTCATCTGTGGAACAGCTTTCAGCAGCTCTGTCTGTGTTTCACCGACATTAAAAGAGCCCAATCTCATAGTGGTTACCGGCTCTCCGGATATTCTTCCGACAGCGCCTATAATCATGGTATCTATCTCTATTATTTCGTCTGGTTTTGGTGTTGTATCAATAGGCACTATCAAAGAAACAAATAGCATTGCAACAATTATAACAAACGCTGCTGCCAGAACCCACATGAAATCTTCCATACTAATCTTTTCTCTTTGTATTTTAAATAATTATACGCATTTCTTCAGCATATTGTTATCCATCAAAAAAGATTTATCACAAGTTTGTCTGAGATGCCAAGAATGGCCTGTTTTAAAATAACAATTCTCTACCTGTTTACCAAGTTCTTGAACAGCTTTTATTGCCGGGACAAAATCACCGTCACCGCTAACAAGAACCGCTGTATCATAAGCATTTTTCGATGCCAAAACTATCATATCAGTTGCTATATGAATATCATCCCCTTTAACAACATAATATATTTTACCGTCTAGTTTTCTCTTCTGCATTCTGACTAAAATTAATTTAAGGTTTGGAGTTTTTCCCAATTTATCAAAAAATTGTTGTTGTTTCTTATATTTTTCTTGATTAAATGTACGGTCTAATGGTGCGTTATAATAATAAATTCTAATCAATTTTCTTTTGCCAGCTATTAATTTGCCTAATTTTTGAAAATCAATATCCTTTTCTTTAACTCCTTTTATGTTTTCTTTTATTCCATGATAGAAGTTACTTCCGTCAATAAATATCATAATTCTTTCTTCGGACATGAATAAAATATAATCTGAAAGAATAAATAACAATAAAAGGAGCCCATCGTTGCCGAAGCAATGATGGGGAACATATAATATTTTATTGAACATATGACTTTAAAAAGCTTTTTTATGCCTATTTTGAAAGAAAAATAAGTATATCAAGAAAGCAATTAATGATAATATATGCAGATATTAACGCTTGACCAGAAGACAGGTTTTTCAAAACTCAAGCTTGAGACTGTTGACGACCTGTGGCACATGCAGCACATAATAGAAAAAGGTGATCTGGTTACCGCACAAACCACGCGCAAAACAACTGTTAAAAGAGGACAGGAAATACACGAAGGCGAGCGCAAGAAAGTGGTATTAACTGTTAAAGTGGAGAAGATAGAAAGGGATTCTAATGTTCATATTTTACGGGTTACGGGACCAATTGAAAAGGGTCCTGATGACATACAGCTGCATTCTTATCACAGTATAAATATTGAACCTGGGATGGTTTTGAATCTGGAAAAAACTAAATGGAAACCGCAGCATATTGATAGACTGAATAAAGCCAGGAAAGAACAAGAACCTCTTCTGGTGTGCGTTCTTGACAGAGAAGAAGCCAATTTTGCTGCGCTCAAAGCCTCTGGCATTGATTGGCTGGGAACAATCCACTGCCAAAAAGGCCTGGCTGACGAGAAGCGCGGTGATTACTACAAGCAGATAATGGATACCCTGGAAAAGCATGTCAAAGCTGGATTTGAACACATTGTTGTAGCAGGTCCTGGTTTCGAAAGGGAAAATCTGCACAAATTCATTCGTGAAAAAAATCCTAAGATTGCTAAAAGAATTCTTATAGAATCCTCTGCATCAACTGGCATGAGAGGCGTGCAGGAAGTCATACACAAATCAGCTAACAAAATAATACGCGAATCAAGGATAGCAAAAGAGACTGAGATTGTTGAAGAGCTCTTCACAAGAATTGCAAAAGACGGCAATGCAACTTACGGCCGAAACGAAGTTGAAAAGACTATTGCAATTGGTGCAGTTGAACTGCTTTTAGTTTCACAGGAAAAGCTTGAACTCTATGAGGACTTTATGGAGCGTGTTGAAGAGCAGAGAGGCACTATAATGATAATAGCTTCAGACCATGAAAGCGGAGAGAAGTTTTTAAGCATTGGCGGAATTGCGGCATTGACCAGGTTTAAGATTTAATGCCAGTTTTTTATTCAGGCCTGACTAATTATAAATAAAGTTAACGGATTGTATTGGTAATTAGGTTGGGTAATTGATGATGAGAGGTTTAATATACACTTTAGAAGCTGTAATAGCTGCTATTCTTATAGTTACTTTTCTTGTGACAATTAGCCATCAATTCCAAATAATTAATCCTTCTCCAGAAAACATGGATGAAAAGGCTTATAATATTCTGAAGAGCCTTGATGATCGCGATGTTCTGAGAAACGCAGCTATTGCTAACGATTTTGATGGAATCAACAATAACATTACTCTCTATCAGTACGGCCACAGCATCCAGATATGTGATTATGAAAACACCTGTATTGGCACTACTCCCAATGCGAGCAATGTCTGGGTAGGCACGTATATTATCAGCGGTAGATATACTTACTCTCCGCATTTGATACGTCTGTATTTATGGTGAAAAGAATGAAAAAAAGAAAAAAGAAAGGGCAGTTTTTTATTTTGGGAGCAATTATGCTAATCATTCTTTTCTTTGGCGGACTGC
>JAHIRU010000066.1 GCA_018818465.1 Nanobdellota archaeon | reverse complement strand
GGTAAGCCCATTAAATTTTTTGGTGAGATCTTTCACAACTATAGAATCCATAAAATCACTTTTCTTAATTGTTGTTTCTGCTTAAATATTAATCGGTATATGAATAGGACTCTGTTATCCCTTTTAGGTGATATAAGGAAATAAAAGACCGCTTATAATAGCGGTGATAAGATAAAAAGATATACTGATCTCTTAATGTCTACTTTTCTTTCATTACACTAAGTAAATATTTTTCTTCTTTTTCCGACCTTGCTCCTAGTCCAATAGTACCGCACGTTATTTTAATGTTTTCCTTCATTTTAATTGAAAAAAATATGTCTCCAGAAGGTTTTTTGTCTAACGAACCAACAATAAAATCTAAATCATCACTAGCATTTGTTTGAGCATGGATATTATAAGAAACGCATTGCACGTGAAGAATTAGTGCCGCAGACATCAAGAATGCTGCGTTTCTAGTAAGGAATAATCCTTCTGTCCAACAACCTTGAACTTCGTTTTTCTTTAATTTTGATTTTATCGAATCAATAATTTCTTTTATTATATCCATTTCTAATGGATCAATAAACATGTTGCACCTCATTATTAAAAAATTATCACGAAACACTTTGTCTCGCGTGAATTACTAATTTTATAGAAAAAACTAAAGAAATCTCATATCCTATGATCTCTCTCTAGAGTATTTGCTTCGCCAATCTTAATTGGTAAAGAATCTTTTTTCATTTATTTCACGATAACCTAACAGGTCTTTTACCACCCGATAAGTTCGAATCTAGTGTATTAAATTCTTGATCTGTACAAACAATGACCATCAAAAATTTCTGGATTATGTTTAGGAAATTTTTCAAGAATTTTTTGTCTTAATTCCTTCAACGTATGTGTTTTTATATTACCCATAATTGTTTCATTTCCAGGGCATGGACTCACTCTTCCATCCCCATAAATCTGAATAAATTCAACACAGGGCAATGTTCCAAAATTGTTGTAAATAGGATGAACATAACCATACTCTTCATCTACATGTTTTATGGTCTTTCTTAATTCTTTTCTCTCTTCTTCTGTCAGCATTAGTGATTTGTCAAAATTATCTTTTGCGCAACGACCAGCTGGAATATAAAATGCAAAAACTATCCACAAATTATTTTCTCTACAAAAACGTAGGGTTTTTTCAACCTCATGCATGTTCTTTTTGGATATAACCATATCGAAACCAAGACGAGTTGTACCGTCTTTTTCTATTTCATTAAAACCCTCTTCCATCAGAATTTTCAAAGCATCATTTCTTTGTTCAAAATATTTTCCAGTTTTGTCTCCAACAACCCAATTCTGATATTCTGGGTTCCAAAGACTATCACATTTCGGAACAACACTTGCACCTGTTTTTTTAACCTTTCGTACAAATTCTCTGTCTCTCATTTTTGTTGCAGCATCTGTGAATATGACTGGCTGTATTCCTCTTGAAACTGTATATTCAATTATTTCAAAAAAATCCTTATCCAATGTTGGCTCGCCTTCACCTAAAAAATCTATTGATTTTGCACCCATTTCAGCGAGTTGATCTATTACACTCTTGATTTCTTCTAATGTAATTGTTTTTTTCAATTTATCAGTGAAACAGTGAAAACAGTCGTGCATGCATGAAGCCGTCATTGCCCTGAAATCAACTACTGAAAGAGTTTCTGGATTACAAAAATGACTCTCTTCAATATTCCAACCTTTAATAAGAGCTCCAATTCCTATAGGAACACTCCCCAATCCAAAATATTTCTCCTTAGACAATTCCATTTTATCACCGTTTTATTACTTGATAGTGATTATGTATATTAATAAAAGTAATATTTTATTTTTTTATCAAAATAACAATATTTAAATACTTTTAGTAACTATAATAAAATATGCCTAGTAATTATATATTGGATAAGAAGGATAGAAAAATTCTTATAGAGCTAGATAGAGATGCTAGACAATCAAATAAACAAACAGGCAAGATTGTTGGATTAAGTAAGGAGGTAGTCAAATACAGAATCGATAAAATGGTTGAACGTGGTATTATTTTGAAATTTTATACTATTGTTAATTATTTCAAACTAGGAATTGTAAAGTTCAAGCTTTATCTAAGACTTACTAATGCTAACAAAGAAAAAATAGAAAAAATAACTAAATATTTTGAAAATCATGAAAAGACAGAATGGGTTGTCACATCTACAGGAAGATGGGACATGATTGTTGGCTTCATGCTACATAATGTGAATGAATTTGACGATGAAATACAAACAGTACTTGATAAATTTTCTGATTACATACAAGAAAAGGCTGTTACAACAACACTCTATCTTGCACACCAGACCAGAAGATTCCTAAAAACTGAGATTGGTGAAAAAAAAATAATGAAAACACTTTATCACACAACAAAGGATAAGCAAGAAAAAATTGATAAACGTGATGAAGAGATACTTAAAATAATTACTAACAATTCTAGAATGCCTGTAACAGAAATAGCCAAAAGATTGAAAACAACACCCAGGATTATACAATATCGTCTTAAGGAACTGAAAAAGAAAAAAATTATATTAGCCTACAAAGCTCATATAAATCCCAAAACCATGAACAGAATATTTTGTAAAATAATAATCTACTTCACAAGTGTCACAGAAGATGAACTGAATACTTTTATAAGATATATTTCTTCTCTTCCCGATGCGCTCTGGCCACAGAAAGTAATGGGTAGTTGGGATTTTGAACTTGATTTTGAACTAGAAAATTATGATAAATTCCAGAAGGTAATAATGGATATAAAGGAAAAGTTTCCAGATATCATAAAAAACCATGAATTCTGTATTGTCTCAAAAGAATTCAAGTTGGATTTCTTTCCAGGATGTTATCCTAGGTTTAAATAATTTAAACATTTACATTTTTTCAATAATAAAGCTTATTATCAAAAACAACAAATAATTATCATGATAGAATTTATTGAAGCATTCATACTTCTCTTGGTTATAATGGATCCTCCGTTAAGCATATCTGTCTTGCTTTCACTTATCAAAAGAAAAAAGATAAAGAACAAAATGCAGATAATCAAAAAAGGTGTAATGGTCGCTGCAATAGTGTTTTTTGTATTTGCTATTGCTGGAGATTTTCTCCTAAATTTGATGGGAGTAAACATAGAAACTTTCAGAGCAGCTGGCGGAATAATTCTTGTTATATTAGGCGTGCAGATGGTTCTCGGTCTTTCTTTTAATAAAATAGACAAGGCAAGCGATATTTCAGTTATTATAGGCACTCCTTTAATAACAGGACCTGCTGTAATAATGGCAACAATTCTTTTGGTAAAGGGCGTTGGTTTAGTAACAACTTTATTTGCAGGAATCTGCGCATTGCTTGTAACATTTGTATCAATAGTTTTCGCAGTAAAGATAAATGATATTCTAGGTGATGGTGGAATAAGGATGATTTCAACAATGATGGGCATAGTAACAATCGCTTGGGGAATAGAATTTTTGCTCACAGGTGTTATTGGTTTCCTTTAAAAATAATACTGCTTTATTAGCTAATCCAACAATATAATATTATAGAATTGTTGGAGGATAAAATGGCAAAAAAGAAGAAAGCTGCAAAGAAAAAGTAAGTAACATGTAGCTATTTGCTTGTCAACACCCAACTTTAGTTGGTGATATTGACAGACAATAATTCCGCTATAAAATAGTAGTTAAGTAGAATTGTTGGATTTTAGCCCCCCTTCGTTATTGGGGTCTTTTATTTTTATTCTATTAACACTGTCTAGAGTTATCCATGCAGACATCATTCCAAAACCTGTTTTATCGATGTTGAACGATTTAATTTTTTCTGGCTTTGATAGAAAGATCAAAATACAGTATTTCTTGTTCATGAACATTTTGAAGAATTTAGGAATATCATATACACCGAGTCCGTCGCCTTTTCCGTATTTAGATAAAATCTCATTAACTTTTTGTGGATTCAGATCAGAAAATTGCATTATCTTTTCAACTTCTGCTTTCAATGCAATTGGTTCGCCAGAATCCTTGAAGTAAACTGTTTCACCTGCTTGTATGCTGTTCCATGGGAGATGTCTTATTTTGTACCATCTTGATTCAATTTTCTTTTCACCAGAAAGAATTTTTGGAGTCAGCTTCCATGATTTTTTCATTATAGCGATGTGTTCCATAGTATAATAATTATTCTAATAAAATAAAAAGTGAAAAGTGTTTAAGCTGCTTCCTGCTCTACACAAGATTCGCCGTCAAAACACTTTCCTTCTCCACAATCACAAGTATTAATTTCTTCACTGTTCTCTGGAGCACATCCACATGCACCGATTAGGCAAAAGTTTGGGAAGTCTTCTGTTGATTCACAACAAAGAGTTGTTGCAACTGTTCCGCCAGAATTTGTGCATTTCTCCTCTAAAGAAACTTCGTTTTCATCATCTTCATCGTCTGTTTCTTCTTCCAATTCATCACAATCTACAAATTCATCATCTTCATCCTCACACATCTTTTCAAGATCGTCAGGATCTATGTCTTTGTCTTTGCCTACAACACCACTCTCAGATATAGTAGGTTTTAGATTATATTCACCTGTGCCTAATTTTACTATGTTAATGTCAAAAACAAACTCTGTTGTTCCGTTTTCTGTTATTTCAAAATTTTTAGTTATCATTAGTTTTCCGCTTGGGATTTTTACTTCCACTTCACTAGAGTTCATTGTTGTTTCTACGTTTGTTACATAAAGTTCTATTTTAGTGTATTTACCAACCTCAAGTTCTGTATTCAATATTTCAAAGATTTTATTACTTGTTAATTTAGTTAAATCAGCGCTATCATTAATCAGTACCTCAATGTAACCTTTATCATCTTCTTTTTCTTCATCATCTTCACTGTTGGTTTCATTATTGTTCTCTTCTTCGTTTGTTTCGTTACTGTTAACATCTTCTATAGAAAGTGTTTCGTTATCGTCTGTTTCATTACCATCTTCAATTTCATCTTCTTCGTCTGTATCGTCATCTTCTCCGACAGGTCCGAATATTCTTGCCTTATCAAATGTAACAACAATCGAATCAAATTCGTTTATATCGACAGGTGCATCAGATATATAGAGAACAAAATTTCCAGTACCTGTTCCTGTTTGTGTGCATCCGCTTACAGCTATTATCATTCCGAGAACCAAAATTATTGGTAAAATATTTTTGTTCATAGAATATTATTGTGCTTTATTGTTTAAAAGCCTTCGACGGGAATCGAACCCACAACCTATTGCTTACGAAGCAATTGCTCTACCAGATTGAGCTACAGAGGCTTGGCTAATTCATTGTTTATATAAATTAATTCTTTCGATGACAACTATAAGCATTCTGTGTTAGTTGTCTGCTTATTATTTCGAGCTCATTGTTTTCAACATTATACAAGCTGCGCATGTTTCATTATTTGTTGGTTCCCCACATCTTTCGCAGCTACGTATTTTCATATCTTTTGGCAGGGATTTTCTGATCTGGTCTGATATTAAAAGAGAACTGTCAACAATGTTTCTCTTTATGCCTGGATATTTCTCCTCAAGCTTGTTGATATATTGTCTCATGAAGTTACGCAAGGAATCTCCAGAGCACGGACATTTTATGTACTGAACAGGAAATTTCATCAGTTCAGAGTATTTCTTAATGTCTGCTTCTTTTGTGAAGTAAAACGGCTTCACTCTTATCACGAACTTATCGTCCTTTATCCTATCAACTTTGGGTCCTGCGTTAATTGTTGAAACCATGTCTGCCCTGAACATGTTCATTATAACAGTCTGTGCCTCATCGTCTAGATTATGGCCTGTGACTATTTTGGTTGCGCCAAGCTCTCTTGGCTTCTTGTTCAAGAGATAGCGCTTCATCACACCGCAAACAGTGCATGATTTGTACCCTTCTTTCTTGCGCATGACAGATGTCATGTGACACATTGGATAGATCAGCTCTTCCTCTAAACCAATGATATGAAGTTTTATCTTCTGCTCTGTGCAGAAATCTTTTATATTTTTTAAGTGATCCTGGAAATAATCAATCTTTGATAAGTCGATTATAAGTGCGTCGGGATTGTAACCGAATTTTTTAATAATATATAATATTGATGTGGAGTCCTTTCCACCAGAACATGCAACAATAACCTTGTCTTTTTTATCGAGCAATTTGTATTCTTTTATTATCTCTTTAACTTCTCTCTCAAAGTTCTCTACGAACTCCTGATCTTCCTTCTTCATAACGAAAATAGGCAGTATTGGTTTAAATTGATTTAATTCCAGGCATGAAGACTTGTTTTGGTTCAGATGAGAACAAAATAGATTCATAACTTTTTACTATATCACTATATTTCTCTTGTATATCGCTCATTATTTTATAATATTCCTCGAAATTTTTAACTTCAAAACCTATTTCAACGTCCCATGAGCCTATTGTTAAAACTATATTGATTACATTTGGTATTGATTTACAATAATTAATCAGTTCTTTTCTTTTCGTATCTGTGATGTTTTTGAAATAGATAAAAGCCTTACATTTTTCATAATTAAGTAATTTTGAATTCAGAGCGTATTTGTAACCAAGAATGACTTTGTTTTTTTCCAAACGTTTCAATCTGTATTTTATTGTAGATATGGATATATTCAATTTATTGGCAAGATCAACGATTTTTATTCTTGCATTATCAGCCAAATTTCTTAGAATTTCAATATCAATTTTATCTAGTTTTATTTCTTCCAGATCTTCACCAAAACTTGTTTCAACCAGTTTGCTATCATCATTATAGAACCATCTTCTATTGTACTGTGTGCTTTTTCTAGTTATTGTTATGTCTCTCTCCTGTATGTAATTACTAAATTTGTTTAATATTTCGTTCTCAAAATCTCCAAAATCTCTAATATTTTTAGCCCAGTACGCAACAATCATGTCGTATTTTCCTTGACAATTACATATCCAATAAACCATCTCGTTTTTCATAAAAAAATCCTGCATTTGAACTCTGATTTCTTTAGTGAGATTTTGCAGTTTTAAATAAATCTTATACGACTGATACCCAAACCTGTAAGTTGATATTACGGCCTGAAACCTTGAAATGTATCCTCTTTTTACAAGATTGTTTAATCTGTGAAAGGCTACTTCCTTACTAATACCAATTTTCTTGGACAAAACCGAAAGAGGAATACGACTATCTTTGTCGAGTTCGAATAATATTTTTTTATCTTTCACGTCTAGATCTTTTTGATTCATATTTAATATATAATCAAAATACTTATAAACTTTAGTTTTTTGTTAAAAATAACATTTAATTGTTTTAATAAACAACTTCTAAGTAGTGATATTATGACTAAAGTATCAGCACATGAAGGTTTGGGAACATTACCCAACGCATTGAAGGAGTTATGGGTAGAGATAGGAGGAACGTGTCATCTTAAATGTGATTACTGTTTCGCAGAATCTGATGGCATAGATAATGATCCTGAGAATGTTCCAATGGAAAGAATGCTTGAAACCATTGAAGAATTCAAAAAAATGGGCGGTGAAAGAATCGGAGTTGTTGGTGCAGGTGAACCCCTTCATCCAAAAAACAGGGAAGATTTGTTTGATATATTAAATTATACAGAAGTAAATGATATCACCACTACAATTTTTACTACAGGAGATTTGATAACAGAAAATGTATTAGATAAATTGGATAATTACAAAAACATAACATTACTAATAAAATACAACAGCCAAATACCCGAAGTACAGGACAAATTGGCTAGAAATGATGGCTATACTTTAAGAAGAAAAAAGGCTCTTAAAACACTGTTTGAAAGGGGATACAATGATGGAAAGAAATTGGGTATAGTAACAAGTATAATGGAAGATAATTATGATGAAATGCCTGATCTTTTAAGATATGCTAGAGATAATAATCTCATATTTGATGCAGACACTCTCATTTCAAGGGGTAGAGGAAGTACGTGTGGATTAAATTCATCAGATGAAAAAAATAAAACAATAGTTGAAAAATTACAAAAAATAGACAAAGATGAATATGGAAAAGAATGGATTATATCAGGTAATTATATAGCAAGTCCACCCTGTACAAGGTTCTGTCAACATCTATACATTAACAAAACTGGTGATGTGTATCCCTGTGTTGGCTCTTCTGATGTTGTTTTAGGGAATATAAAGGAACAGTCTTTAGAAGAATTATGGGATTCTCCTCTAATGAAAATGATCAGAGAACACAGATATGAAGGTGAATGTACAACATGTGAAAATTATCAAAATGAAGATTGTTATTCTTGTTTAGGAAGATCTACAGAAGATCTTAATACAGAATCACTAAAAAGAGATGGTTATGTAAAGACCATAGGTTGTTTCAATTATAGGTCTGCAAATAACGAATTATAATGCTTTTTAATCCTCACTCTTAATTCTAAACATGGCTTACGCAATAAAACAGATTCCAGAGGATTTCCTCGTTAGCGAGGTTGTAGATATGCATATAGGCAAAGGTGGGAAGTATTCCTGCTATTCCCTATGGAAGAACAACTGCACAACAGAATACGCAATTGGTGCAATTGCACATGCCTTTGGTAAAAGAAGGAAGTTTATTAATTATTCTGGATCGAAAGACAGG
>JAHIRU010000065.1 GCA_018818465.1 Nanobdellota archaeon | reverse complement strand
GCTTGACGCGATAATTAAAATAATTACCAGTGCAAGAACAATAAGATCTTTTATTTTCATCCAGTTATAAATTGTATGTTGGATTTAAAAGCAATTCCTTTTAAAAAAAAGAGTACGGGTAGAGTGTTATATAACACTCCGCTAGAAAAAAATTATTCTTTTTATTCTTCGTCTGTTGTCTCTTCACTGTCTTCAGAAGTTTCTTCATCATTTGATTCTGTTTCCTCGCTATCTTTTGATGTATCTTCTTCTGATGCAGCATTTTCTGTTACTTCTTCTGTTTTCTCTTCTTCATCAGCTGTTTCTTCATTATTGTCTTCTGATGCAGAATCTTCAACTGTTTCTTCTGAATCTGTTTCTTCCTCTGTTTCCTCTTCTGTTGTTTCTTCTTCTAATCTTTCTTCAATCATAATAAACCTCCAATTCGAATTAATTGGTGTTTAGTCTATTTAAACGCAATTGGAAAAAATAAGTAGTTATTTCATCTGCCTCAAGCCCATCCTACCTTGATTCAACCAGTATTCGTTTTCATTTGAGTTATTACCCTCGACTACTTTCTCATAATTTGCGCGTAGCACGTGCATGGCATGAGCAAGCTTTATGTATGTTGGCAATATTTCAAGTTCTCTTGGAGTCAGCTTGATGGTTTTTTGATATTCGTCTAAAGCGATTTTGAAATTGCTTTCGCTTTTCTTCTTATCCTTCTCATCGAAAAGTATGTTGCATGCCATGACAGCAAGCTCTTGTATGCGAGGATAATAATTTGCAACAGCAAAATCAACAATCCAAAGCTTGTTGTTTTTGTCTTTTATTACATTTGTCGTTATGATGTCCCCATGCACAAAGCAATGAGGTAGCTGTTCGATTTTCATTGCTTTGAACTCGTTTTTTAGAGGCTCTATCATTTTTTTGTCCTCAGGCTTCAGATATTCTCCTTCCTTCTCGTATTGTTTCAGGAAGCTTGTGATGGCCCAGGAATCATAAACAAAGCTTGGTTTAAGTTCTATTGAATTTATAATTGCTGCCTGATGAGCTAAGAATTTTATCTCATCTGAACTGGGTTTCTGGTTCAATTCAAAATAATTTTTGCCGTCAACATATTCCATTACACACAATCTTAAAGGAGTGGAATTGACTTTGATTTTATGAAGATGGCCTTGTTCAGATTCAAAGAGTTTTGGAAATGAAACATTTGCTTCTAGAGCCTTTTCCATAATTTTTACATATCTTTCACAGTCGTTGTCTGTCCTGAAATTAGAGAAAATCTTGACAAAATATTTGCCTTTTGTTGTTTCTAAAACAAAATTAAAGTCTTCGTAACCAACAGCTACTATTCTATTTGAGAGAAAATTCCCCAAGCCGAAATCCTTGCATAAAACCAATGATATGTCTTTCAATTCTCCTTCATAACCAATACGTTGGTAATATTTTTTCATTTTCTCACTTCCATTTCTCTACTACCTTAGCAACTTCCTTCATTTGCTCTTCTGTTCCGCAGGCGAACCTAATGAAAGTGTCATCCAAACCATAAGTGCTTAAACCGTCTCCTTGGTTAACAATAACATTGTTTTCCTTGAGGAAATTAAAGAATTTATCAGCATCGCTTTTGTTATCAAATTTTATCATGATATTGTTTGTATGAGTATGAATTATGTTAAATCCTTTATTCTTCAGAAGATCTTCAAAATTGTCCTTTCTTTTCTTTATTTTGTTTACCAATTCTTTGAAGTATTTTTCCTCTTCGAGAACAATCTTTGCAGCAGCAATTGAAACAGAAGTCACATTGCAAATAAGCCTTATTTTATTGATGTTGTCAACAACTAGCTTATCGCCGACTATGTAACCTATCCTTAAGCCAGCCAGGGAGTAGCCCTTTGAAAAGCTTCTCAAGACGAGTATGTTCGGCGTGCTCTTGAATTCGCTGGCTACTGTTTCACCATCAAAGTCTATATATGTTTCATCGACTGCGACTATGCCTTTGGTCTTCTTTGCAAATTTAATAATTTCTTCTTTAGATAAGAGTCCAAACGGGTTGTTAGGATTGCATAAAAATATCAGCGATCTGTCTTTAACATCTTCATCATTATACTTGAGATTGTAATCTTTTCCATCAAAACAATTAATTGTTTCATATTTCAAATCGTTTCTTTCAGGCGCGTCCCTAAATTCATAATAGCTCGGTGTAAAGAATAATATATCTTTACCGAAAACTCTTGATATAAGTTCTATACCTTCATCAACACCGTTTATTAGAACAATGTTCTCGTTCTTAATATTGTGCTTTTTTGCAAGAATTGAAATTAAGGTATCATAATTAAGTGGATAGAATGTTACACCTTCGAATGCCTCTTTACGGAACCTGTTTAGTATTCTCTCTGGTAAAGGGTCCTTTATATCAGCAAGCTTTAGGTTTATTGTTTTATGGTTCATAACATCATTTCCCATACTTTTTCAGCAGCTGGTTGACTCTATCGATCATGCCTTTTCTGTAGTCAAATTCTAGTTGTGTTTTTATGAACTCTATAAACTCTGTATCTTCCTTTGTAAGATTCATCTTCTCAAGTTGTTTACATTTGGCAAGAATTTCGTAATCATCATCCAGAGACAAGACGTACCTTTTCTTTTCATCTGGCGTAATTTTGAACTTGTTTTTTAATTCAATAGCCCTCTTCTTTAGAATGTCCTGGTAATCCTCGTCCTGTTGTATAGCTTCCCTAAGCCTTGTGCCTCTGTATCCCAATTTTCTGTAAAAGTCCGCTATTTCGAGGAGAGATTTCGGCTTCATGTTTAGAAATTAGAAACAATACTTAAAAACAGCTACAGTTTCTTCAAAGCTTCAATCACATGAACACGATAAGGTTTTGGATCAAATACATGAATCGGTATGT
>JAHIRU010000064.1 GCA_018818465.1 Nanobdellota archaeon | reverse complement strand
TATTAAATCGTATGTACTCTTATCTGTACTAATTCCTATTAAAATTCTAATCTTTTCTACGTCTTCAAGAGATTTATAGATTGAATGAAAACCACTCTTATAGAAATATCCAACCAAACAGTCTAAAAACTTACTATTTTTAATAAGAACTCTAAACACGTCTAATAATTTATTCCCTTCTTCATTTGTAATGAATGTGGTATTTTGTTTCATTTTACGTCCTTATTGATAGAATTCTTCCAATTCCTCATACATAACAATTCCCTTCACATTTTATTAACCTTTCACCCTTTCTTAGTTATAGGAACATGAAGATTATGTAAAAGCCCTTACTGGGATAGGGTTAAGAAGAAGTGAATAAATTCAATGCGCTACAGCGACTTTTTGTTCAACTGGCTCTAGTTCGATTGGTTTAACTTCTGATCCAAACTCTCTGTTAATAATGTCGTTAATGATGGTGTTCCTTAGTTTGACAATGTCGTGAGCTATTGAACTATCATAATTGAGAACGTAAAGCTTTGCTTTCCCTATCTTTCTCGTGTACTTTATTATGCCCTTCTCAATGAGTTTCGGCAACTCCCTGTTTACTGTGGCCATGCTGATGTTAGCGCATCTTACTAGATCTGCTTTTGAGTAATCGAAACCGCGCCCGCTTATCATAACATCCAGTATCTTAATGACTGGATTGTCTCCAAAGACTTCGACAAACACTGACTGGTCATTTTCTTCCATAATATCACATAAACTCGTTATCCGAAAATAAATAATTTCGGATTCTAAATAACTATAATTACTTTACTTACTTAAATAACTATCGCATAATGTTATATAACAAACATACAATGTGATACATTTATTTATATATTTTTAAGCTAATTATAATTAGGGTTTTGTTAATGGATATTGAAAAATATGAGCAGTATATAGTTGACAGGCTGTTAATTAAGAAAAAAATTGGCAAGAATAAATATACAAACATTGATAGCATCAGAGGCGGAATACCAGATCATTTATGGGATAAAACAATGATAAATAAGGCAATCAAAAATCTAAGAAATCAGCTAATAATCGGTTTAACAAAAAAAGACACCTGCATATTCATTAATCAAAAAGAGCTAAAAAAAGCGAAAGATATAGCAAGCAGATGGGAAAAATCAGTATTTTAGTTTTGATTAAAAACCTTCCCTAAGAGCCCGTATTGGAATAGGGCTAGGAAATAATTTTAACCAATAAATCCAATTATAATCATGAAAAACAAATATATCATGCCTGTGATGGTCATTTTATTGTTCTCATTTCTGATTCCAGCTATTAATGCTCTGCCGAATCCATCATCAGCATACTGTACGGAAATGGAGTACTCGGGAAGAATAGCTGAAAATGAAGCTGGCCAGTATGGCTTGTGCATATTTCCTGACGGCAGTGAATGCGGAGAATGGGATTTTTATGAGGGTAGATGCGGACAGGAATGGTCTTACTGCGCTATAAACGGTTACGGCATAAGAGAGCCGGATCAAAGCGATGGCTCTTTTAACGGCGCGGTCTGCATAAACGAGCAGGGAGAAGATGTTGGAAAAGTTGCCGAATTGATGGGTTTAAACTCCCCAAGCACTGATTTGGCAAGCCTGATTTACATTGTAACTGGTTTGCTGTTGTTTGCAGCAGTTCCTATATCAATTGCAATACTTATAATCGTATTGATTGTGATTACATTTTTGAAGAAAATGAAGAAGCACTGAAATACTAATGAAAAAATTGATTTTAAAAAATTAAGTTATTTTCCAAGCTTGATTTTAATCGGTATTATGCCCTTCTTTATCAAGAAAACGACAACAAGGCAAACAGCTACACCGGCTATTATGAACACCACGCCCATATCCAATGCCGGTCCTCCTGCTTCGCCTGTTAAAATAGCTCTGTCACATTCATCTATGTAATCCTGCGCGAATGGATGATCAGGATACAGTGTCAAGACTTCTTTCATCCTGGTGTTTGTTGTATAACAATCCTTGCTCCAGAATGCGCTTAGTGCTTCGCTGTATTTTGTGTCGATTATGCTGTGCTCGTTGTCAACATTCAGCTCCTTCATGAATTGCTTTGCAAGGTTTATAGGCAAAAGGAAATTGACTCCTGATCCTTCTGTGCCTCCAAATGTTGCTATTCCAATAACCTCTCCTTTCTTATTGTACGCGGGACCGCCGCTATTTCCTCCCATTATGGAGGCGTCTGTCTGGAAAGTTTCAATGCCATTCCTGAGGGTTTTTTTTGCGCTTACAACTCCTGTAGAAACAGTTGCTTCCAGCTTTGTTTCAGGCGTGAATATGACATCATCAGCTTTGCCTGGATAGCCTATGACAAAAATATCATCGCCGACCTGGACCTTGTCTGAATCTCCTAAAACAACTGTTGGCAGTCCTGTCTTTTCAACTTTCAGTACTGCTATATCCCTTCCCCAGGTCCATTCTCCTGAAATTTTTTCATGCACATTTCCTTCTTTCTTGACAACAGCCGGCCAGCTTTTTAATTGAAGATTCTCCCCAGGAGTCGCATCGCCGCTGAAAACATAGTAATCTGTATTAACGTTTGTCAATTCTCCATTCTCGTAAAAATAATCCATGAATTTTTGAAGCATTACGCTAACAATTTGCTCCTTTTCATCTTGCGGAATATTATAGTATTTTGAAAACTCTTCATACAAGGCATTTGAAAGAATGTAAGCAAATGCGTCAACAAGCATTGTTGTTTCATCATCATCAGCAAGCACCACATGCGCATTTGTTATTAAATATCCATCCGGGGAAATTATGAATCCTGTACCGCTTGCTCCGTTTGCAACACTTTCTGTCAGAACAGTTGCTGAGGTTCCTTCCTCTCTGATCAATACCATGTTCTCTGCAGCTGTAAGAACTTCACTGGCGTATGATGTTGTGCTGCCAATCCTTGTATAGGTTGCTGTGCCGTACATTGCACTTGAGAGCACCATGCTGTCCCCTGAAATGCTGTATGTGAACTGTGCAAATATGGTATACGGATACATATAATGAAGCGAAAGCGTGTTTCCCTGAGTTGAATAAGTTCCGCTGAAATATCCATAATTGCTGTCGCCATCAAACTCGCCGCTAGAAGTGAAAGTCAACGTTTCCCCTTCTGCTTGCCAAGTCCCGACAATGCTTCCCGAATCATCAGTTGTGGAGCCTGTGAAAGACATTTCGTATGATGGCATTAGCACAGTTCCAGTAATAATAGAATTTATCAGAACAACAGAGGCCTTGTCTTTTTGCGCTGTCTGGGTTATTATATTAGGTATTTCATCAGGCAATGAAACTGCAGCTGAAACTAGAGCAAAAGATAAACTAGAAAATATTAAGATGCTAAAAATTAATATGATAATTGATGTTTTCATGATATTGATATTTGTTCGAGCTTGCTTTTAAAGTTTAAAAGCCTTCCACGCCCAACACCTCACCCAGTGTTGGATGAGAGAAATAAACCCTGACATTGAATTTTGGATTCATGAGCTCGAGCATTTCGAAGCCCTCTTTCTGGATTAGTTTGAATCCTTTCTTAGAAAGGTGTTTTTCCTTAAATTCATCATAATTAGAAACTGTGAAATCAGTATCACCTAATTCGGGTCGAGTCTTATCTGGTAATCGGATTTTCAGTAACTTCAAGATACCAGAAACAGTGTTCAGCGGTTGGATTTGAAAAAGTAGTCCTGTAGTAGTTTTTTTCACAATCTTTCCAATTTTATGCGAAGTTTCAATTAATTCTTCGTATTCCTCTTTACTCTGAGAGAATATACATGCATAATTTACACATGCATCTTTCTCATCAGTATGCCTATCTTTGAGAACAGTAGCTTGTTTAACAATTTCTTGAATCTTTTCTTTTAGATGATCTTCGTTCATACAAAAGTTTTCTCTCAAATCCTTAAAAACCTTCTTCACTCTTTATAATTATGAAAAAGATGATTACGGACAAAAAGGTTAAGAAGAACATAGCCATTACCCAAAAGGAGCATGACGAGTGGCACAAAAAACACAATGGTTATGATAAGAAAATTGATAAAGAGCACGAGCTTTGCCACAAGAAAATGGGTATTAAAATAAAGGATAAATAATAATTTATTCAATCACTTAACGCTTTCGCCTTCTGGTGTCGCATCTGTCGCACACATACCTGTCACTGTAAAATCTTCTTTCACATTTATAGCATCTTTTCCATTTCTTCTTTTTCGATAGTGCCATTAAATCTACCTTTTCCACTCCTCAATATCAGGAAAGAAATCTAATTGATAATCAGGAATTCCTAGAGAGAGGCCATACTTTACAACTTTGTTGTATTGCTCTTTCTTTGATCTGTCTATCTTGAAGATCTTGTTGCAGAATATAATATAATGGTATTGTTTGTTTTTGAAGTCGCAGTACCAGTTATCGTGCTTTGAATCTAATGATTTGCTTATTTTTTTTGCTATTTCATCAGCATGACCTTCTGAAATTTCGATAGTATGTAAAGTCCATTGCTTCAGATAAGGAGTGTTATGTTTTTCAGTAACCTTTTCAACATCAGTCTTGAGTATTTTTACTTT
>JAHIRU010000063.1 GCA_018818465.1 Nanobdellota archaeon | reverse complement strand
GTTTCCTGCGGAAGTTTTTCAATTGCATATCTCAGTGTTGTTCTAGGCATAGTTTCTTTATGTTTATCCACGAATGCTATTATAGGTTTTGGATCGCAGTTTGTGTATTCTTTCAGCATCCAGCCGACGCCTTTCTGAACAAGA
The DNA here is from genome assembly GCA_018818465.1 of Nanobdellota archaeon. Taxonomy (GTDB): domain Archaea; phylum Aenigmatarchaeota; class Aenigmatarchaeia; order QMZP01; family QMZP01; genus JAHIRU01. Next base: position 17,374 of record JAHIRU010000063.1, on the reverse strand, counting down.
TCGTCTTCGTCGTGAAGAAGCTTTTCAGCTGTGCGCAGAATTTCTTCTAAGAACAATCCTCGTCTAGCAAGCAATACATATGTAACAGTAGAAGCTCTTTTCATCCACCTGTTCTTTGAATCAGTCCAGGAAAAGATCCTTTCTGTCAGTTGTGGGTATTTTTGAACCAATGATCCTACACATGTCGGGCAAAAATCGTCACAATGAGCCCAGTTATGCACATACTTTTCGATCCATTTCTCGAAAAGGTTTATGGTATTTTCGTTGAAACTTTTTTCGAAGCAATTTATGAAAGCAAATGCTATCGTGGTTTCTTCATGCCATCCACTTTCAAGGAGCTCTTCGCAAATCGCGATTGTTTTGTCAAAATCGAGTTCTTTTATCTCGCTGAAATGGTTTCTTGCTATCTGCCTGACAACCGGAATCCTGACGCTATAGGGCTTTATCTTTTCTTTGAAAAAAATGATAGAGCCTTTTCTGTATTTTTCGTCTATATTTTCCTTTAATTCGCGCCTGATTTCAGAAATTATATTCTCTTGTGGCATATTTTATATTGTTTTCCAATTTATTTAACATTCTATTCACACTCACTGATGATAAAGTATTTATATCAGATAAACATATCATGTTAATTATCAGCTCTCTACAATTGGGAGGTGTTCTCATGGAAAAATTATTCAAATTCCAAGACGATGATGACGACGAAGATGATGATTACTAAAACAACTAACAACTCACAATTTTTATTATATTTAAAAGGAGGGGGAAAACCCCTTCCAATATTATTTCTACAAACTCAAAACAACTAATAAATGTCTTTTTTATATACATTATACTTAATTTACTATATTGAGGGGTTATGGTGTAGTTTGGTCTAGCATTTGAGCTTTGGGTAAGCCTTTTTTCAAGAAAAAGGCTTAAGCCAAAAAGGAGGCCAAGGCCTTCCAAACGAAAACAGGCTTAAAAAGAGCTTACGACCCCGGTTCAAAATCAGAACCTGTGAATAATCAGAAAACACAGGTAATAGGTTTCGGTTTCGATACCTCCTCTGAAGAAAATCCGGGTAACCCCATTATAAATTACACTAGAAAGTTTGACGACTTATATTGAATGTATATAGTCGTCCTTAAAATGTTAAACAAAATGACAGTTAGATGAGGTGGATATATGGCAGAAGAAAAATGTCTGTTCTGTGGCATAGCTACAGGAAAGGTACCAGCAAAGAAAGTATACGAAGACGCGAAGACAATAGCATTCCTAGATATAAACCCAAGAAATCCTGGTCATACACTAGTAGTTCCAAAAAAACATTATGAAACTCTCTTGGACATGCCGGACAAGGAAGCTGTAAATCTTTTTGCATCAGTGAAGAAATTGGCTGGTCAGGTTATGACAGCTATGAAAGCAGACGGCATATCAATAGGACAAAGCAATGGTGTAGCAGCAGGACAACTGGTTCAGCACGTGCATTTTCATGTAATACCAAGATTCATGAATGAGGGTCCAATAGGACTTGAAGGAATACTCCAGGTCAAGAAAATGGATGACAAAATGTTGGATCAGGTTGCAAACGCAATAAAAAAAGGTAAAATGCCTGCATCGAAACAATTAACACCAGAAAAGATAGTAAGAGAAAGCGCAATGGAAGATGAAGATTTTGATTTGGATATATAATCCAAGCATTTATGCGTCGATAGTCTAGTGGTAGGACCTTAGCCTTCCATTAAACCTTTCAGGAAAGGGTTTAGACGAGAGCTAATGACCTGGGTTCGAAGAACTTAACGGCTAACATCAATTGACTTAAGCCGTTTGTTTGAGTCTCCCAGTCGACGCATTTTCTTATTTCGGCTCAAACCGAAACAAACCTAAACTATATTAAAAGCCTCGGCAATTATTAAGAAATATGAAAAAGAAAGGTCTCTTGAATTTGCCTGTTATGGTTATTTTAATTCTTGTAGCAATTAGCGTTGTAACTGCTGATTTTTATCTAGGTTCGCAAAAAACTGATTACAAAAAATTTGAAACATGTGGTGCTTTGAATGCTGCTTTTGAACAGGCTCAGGAACGTGGTGATTACTATGGAATTGCTGAATCAACATCAAAAGGTGGCGCTACTGTAACAGGCGGTGGAGGATCTGCATCTGCAGATTCATCTCAAGCTATAGCACCTAGCTACTCAGCAACAAACATACAAGTAGAGGGTGTTGACGAAGCTGACATTGTTAAGACAGACGGAAAATATATTTACACTCTTTCCACAGGAAGCAGATATTATGGTTATCGAGATGACGGTAATAGTGGAAGTGTTTTTGTTATAGTAAATGCCTATCCTGCTGAAACTGCATCGGTTTTGAGTGAAACTGATCTTGGTGGTTTTTATCCTACTGAGATGTTCATAAACGGTAATTATCTTATGATTTTTGGAAGCACAAACGAAGAAATTTCTATGCCTGTTCCAATGGATCCTGGTAAAGCAGTTCCAGGAGGTGCATCAAGCGCATCTGCAATAGCTCCAGAATATTATCCTTATAGTACGTCCTTTATGACAGTAAAGATTTTTGATATTTCAAATAAAGCGTCTCCTGAAGAGGTGCGTTCTGTAGATTTTGAGGGCAGTTATGTTTCATCAAGAATGATTGGTTCAGATGTTTACTTTGTTGTAAACTCTTATCCTCGGTATTATGCTATGGAAGATGCACCAGAAGTGATAGTTCCTATGTATAGAGATCTAACACTAATGGAAATTAAGAGTGGTGTTGAAGAAGACTTTGAAGAGACGTGTGGATGTGCAGATGTTGGTTATTTTGAACCTGTACAAGCACAAAACTTTGTGACAATAGCTTCTATACAAATAGACAATCCAAACGCTGAAATTGAAAAACAGGTTATTGTTGGTTCAGGTCAGAACATTTACGCTTCACAGGAAAACTTGTATATAGCTGAAACCAATTATCCTTATTGGGGATGGGGTGTTTTGGAATCTGGTGAAACACAAACAGAAACAACTAATGTTCATAAGTTCAGTTTGGATAACAGTCAAATAGATTATGTTGGCGTAATGGAAGCTCCAGGTAGAATTTTGAACCAATTTTCAATGGATGAACATAACGGATATTTCAGAATAGCAACAACTATAGGAGAAGTTTGGAACAGTGAAAAGCCATCATCTAACAATGTTTACATTTTTGATAGCGGATTAAATCAAGTGGGAAGCATAGAAGACATAGCTCCTGGTGAACAGATCTACTCTGCAAGGTTCATGGGCGACAGAGGATACCTTGTTACATTCAAGAAAATAGATCCTTTCTTTGTAATAGATCTTTCAAATCCAACAAACCCGCAGATATTAGGAAAACTAAAGATCCCTGGTTATTCTGACTATATGCATCCATATGATGAAAATCACATCATAGGAATAGGCAAAGACACTGCAGAAGCTAGTGAAAGTGAGATGAGAGGGTTTGATTTTGCGTGGTATCAGGGAGTTAAGATAGCTATTTTCGATGTAACAGATGTTTCAAACCCGATAGAACTTCATAAAGTTATAATTGGTGATAGAGGAACTGATTCAGAAGTTTTGAATACGCATAAAGCGTTCTTGTTCGACAAAGAAAAGAACCTATTGGTTCTTCCAATAACTCTTGCTGAAATACCACAATCACAGAAAACAGGATATACTGGAAATGCTTATGGAGAATTTGTTTACCAAGGCGCTTATGTTTATGATATATCCATAGAAAACGGATTCCAGTTGAAGGGAAGAATAACACATTATGAAAATGACGATACATTCAAAAAGAGCGGATCTTACTGGTATGGCGGAGACTATTCAGTTATTAGAAGCCTATACATAGGCAACACGTTGTACACAGTATCTAACAAGATGATTAAAGCAAACTCTTTGACGGATTTGGCAGAAACAGCAAAGCTGACTTTTGGCGGATAAGTTTAAAAGTCTTAAAATCTTAATTATCTAAGGGTTCTTTTGAGTGAAAAATCTAATAATGTAAGAAGCTGTTATTCTTGTGATCAATTTTTTTTCCTATCAGATGAATTTTTAGAAAATCTTGATATTGAATATTGTAGCGGTGGTCGCAGTGGAAAATACGGTCACAGATGGCTTGGAGATTGTCCTCTTCTGTGTCCAACATGCACTAATTATGTGATAAATGAAAATTTATTTAAAAAGGGGGAGAGTAAACCCTATAGTATATTTTCATTGAAAAAAGAGAATTCTTTATTCACAGAAGACGAAATAAAAAATGCTGTTGAAGATGTTTTTAAAAATAATGGTATTACTATACAAAAGAAATCAAAATAACAATCAAACCGACTATCCAACAATACACAGAGAATAAATAGAATTTTTTGTCAAGAATTGTTTTTATCAGGAATTTTAATGAGAAGTATCCAACTACTAGTGAAACTATCATCCCTGCTATCAGTTCTGGTTGAATTATTGCAATTGTATTTTTTGTCATTAAAAACATTGTAGCACCTAAAATCGCTGGTATTGACAAAAGCATTGAGAAGACAACAGCCTTCTCCCTCTCAATGCCCATCAAAAGTGCAGAGCTCACAGTAGATCCACTGCGCGAGACCCCTGGTATCAAAGCTAGTGCTTGAAATAGTCCTACAGCAAAAGACCTTTTGCTGTCAAGCCCTAGTTTTTTGACTGAGAATTTTGAAAGGTAAATAATAGTTCCTGTGAAAATCAATGCAAAACCTACAAGAATTATATTTGAGAAAAGTGAATATATAATCTCTTCAAATAAGAAGCCTGCTATTGCTATAGGTATGCTACCAACAATTAAAAACAAAAACATCTTTCCGTTCTCTCCTTTGAAATCTAGTTTTACAACAGCTTTTGCTATACCATAAATTTCTTTTCTAAAGACGAAAAAAACGACAAGAAGTGTTGCAAAATGCAGCATTATATTGAAGAAAGCGTCTGGTCTTATGCTAAAAAGTTTTTCAAATATAGCGAGGTGACCAGAGCTTGATATTGGTAACCATTCTGTAATACCTTGAACTATACCCAGAACAACAGAACTAAAAATATCCATATTATTTCTATAATTTTTCTACTATAATATTGTGATGTATGTTCACTGTTTCGCCTTTCTTTAATTCAATATTATAAGGGTTCCATGCTAATTGTTCTTCGTCTCTTTCATTCTCTTTGAACATGAACCAACCTATTGTATCTTTTAGAAATGGTGCCTTTCCTGTTATCTTAACTTTGCGAACCTTGCAAATAGCTTTAAACTCCTCCGATTTGTCTTTGTAGTTTGGGTGCTCATCTATTTCCTTATTATGATCTCCATCAATCCAGTAAGATTCTACTGATTTTTTGTGCTTGTATTTCTTGCCATAAAGATTTTGCATTATCTCAAAAGCGTTTTTGTATATTTTTTCAAGTTCATCAAAGGTTGGAGATTTTCCTTCTTTTGCTAATTTTTCTAAATTAGAATATGTTTCTTGATTTATTCCACCACGATCTAAGATTACACGAGTACAAGGAAATGCATACCTGAAAAATAGAACTTCTGGTTTCATAGTTAATTTTTAACGCTGTGTAATTAAAGCGTTGTGGTTTTTAGATGTTAAATTGATAAAATATTTTATACAAGCAAATCTAAATTAAATTATGGCAACTCTCAGAGATCTGGAGAAAGAGATTGAAAACATCAAGCAAAGAAATAAACGGGTTGAATTAGAGAAATCATGGGAAACCAGCTGGACAAGAAAGATTACCATATTTACACTGACTTACATTGTTATAGTAATATTTTTCTATTATACAGGCTTGCCGAATCCTTTATTAAATTCCATAGTGCCCGCTGTTGCATTTGTTTTATCAACACTATCAATACCAATTTTTAAGAAAATGTGGCTGAAACGACTTTATAGAAAACAAGCCAAATTACCCTTTCCGCATATTAAAAACAAACATAAGAGATGAAAACTTTATAAATCACTGTTTTTACTATCAAATAGTTATAATTAGCTCTTTAGTTGATAAAAGATCTTTTGAGTTATTTACAAAAAAAAGTCGAACTTTCGTTATGAATTCAACGAAAGATAATCCAGAGAAGAGGTTGCATAAACAAAATTTCTTGTAGCTGAAGCTTCGGTTAATTTTTTTAAGGAGTAAAATATGAAAAAAATAACAATTCTTGAAGCACTTATTCGGTACTGTAACAGTCACACTTCACTCTCTTGTAGCGGTGATGTCATGGAAAACGATATCAAGAAAAATCTTGGCGTTTCAATCCATTACATAAGTCCGAATTCTATAGAGAGTTTTCTCTCTATAAGCAGAAAAAGAGAAACAGTCAAACGTAATCCAGAACTTGCGACACCTTATGTTATATTCAGGGCGAGTGATGTAAGTGTCGAGTCTACTATACTCTCCAGAGAAGACAATATACTCTTCGAATATTTAAAGGATTGTACCACAGGAAAACACGATTTCAGCCTAAACGACAAAATCGAGTCGAAGGCAGTGGTTCACAATTCTGTCTAATCATTTTTGATCAAAATTCACAGAGAAAGAGGTGAAAACGATGAATCATCCATGTCCAGGACATCAGAGAAAACAACTCGACATAGAAAAACGAGATTTTTGGTGGTCGGTTGCGGCTATGATAGTAGTCGTAATCTTGGTTGTTACATATTTTATTGTCAAATAACAACCAGACACAATATAAAAAAACAACGAACGGTGTCAACACCTTCGTTTTTTCGTTATATTTGTCAACTAAAAGGTACTTACTTAACCTTTACACCAGTTCCGTATGCTAATAATTCAGCAGAACCCGCAGAGATCATGGATGTTGTGAAACGCAAGCCAATGATAGCATTTGCTCCTTTCTTCTTTGCATCCTCTACCATTCTTTCCATTGCCTGTTCTCTTGACTCTGTCATCATCTCTGTATATTCCTTTATTTCTCCGCCAACAATGCCACGGAAACCAGCAACTATGTCCTTGCCTATATGCTTTGCACGAATTGTGTTTCCTCTTACTAAACCTATTGTTTCTATTATCTTCTTTCCTTCAATGCTTTCAGTGGTTGTTATTATCATGTTATTCGCCTCCTTTTCCAATTACCTACCAAATTTATTGTTAGTTTTTATGTTTTGGGAAAATGCTCATGTTGCATGTCTTTTACCCTGTCAACTATAACAGCAACCAAAACAACAACTATTCCAAGTATCACTATTACCATGAAAGCACTTACTATTATAGGAACTTCAGGCTCTGTAAAAGCTGCCAGCATCCCCCAAGATGCCACTATAACTATCGCAATTATTATCAACGCGGCACCAGTCATAGTTGTTGCAGACATATAATCTATGAAATATTATCCTAAAGATTTAAAAATCTGCCCAAGACTTAAATATCTAAATTCCAATTATAGAGTATAAAACTGTAAATAGAATTAAAGGTGAATAATTTGATTATTGGAAAATTGGCTTTTTTCTTCAGGAACTTGTTCAAGCGCAAAAAGGACGTGAGGATAGGCCTTTACGGACCGGTGAATTCAGGAAAGACTACGCTTGCGAATAAGATCTGTATGGACTGGCTTGGTGAGGAAATGGGTAAGGTATCTGTTATTCCCCACGAAACAAGAGAAATACAGATGAAAGAAAAAGTTACAATCAAGAAAGGCAAAAAAAGCCTGAGCTTTAATCTTGTTGATACTCCTGGAATTGCAACAAAGATAGATTTTGAGGATTTTGTTAGAAGCGGTTTAAAGAAAAGTGAAGCTAAGAAAAGAGCCAAGGAAGCAACAAAAGGCGTAATAGAATCAATTAAATGGCTCGACAAGATGGATCTTGTAATGGTTGTCTTAGATTCAACAGAGGATCCATTAAACCAAGTTAACATAACAATCTTGGGTAACTTGGATGCTCGCAACATACCTGTTTTAGTTGTCCCGAACAAAACAGATATGAAAACTTCAAGGGTTTCTGCAATAAGGAATTCGTTCCCAAAATATGATACAGTCCCTGTAAGCGCAAAACATGGACACAATATGGATGAACTGTATTCAAAATTGTTTGATATGATAAGGTGATTGAGTGAAGCTTAAAATAAAATTACTACCATATGAAAATCTGAAAAAATATGAATTTAATTCATTATTCAAGGATCTGAAAGATGATACTATAATTCTTGTGGATGCAAAATTAAAGAGCGAGGAAGAAGCCCAGTTAATAAAAGAGACTATGAAAAAGGTCTCTGAAAAATTCAGCGGTATAGAGCTGAGTTCGCTTGAATTAAGCTCTGAAAATAATATTAATTTATTTGGAAAACTCAAAAAAAGTTTTGTTGAGATGTTAATAGGAAAGAAGCGCGGTCTGACTCTTATCGGTCCTGCAAAAATCATCAGAAAGATAAGAAAGAATCCTGAACATCTTATGCTGTACACTTAACTAGAAGGTTGGTTTATGCCTAATAAATGCACTCGCTGTGGAAAAGTACATCCTGATAATGCTGATTATCTTGTTACTGGTTGCGATGAATGCGGTTCAAAATTCTTCTTCTTTATGCGACAGGAAGCTATAGAGAAGTATGAAAAAGAGGCTGAAAAATTAACTAAGCAAGAAGTTAAAGAAATAGAGAATGATATAAGAGAAATACTTCCTGAAAAGATTAACAAGGATGACACAGTCATTCTTGATGTTGAAGCAATAAGGATAATAAAGCCAGGCAAATACAGAATAGATGTTACTAACCTGTTCAGTCAAAAACCAATTGTAATACGGGTTGGACCAGGCAAGTATGAACTTGATCTGTCAACAATAATGAAAGAAAGGGAAGAAGATCTAGAAAACGGAAAGCAAGCTTAATGAATATATTTAAATACTCCTGTTCAAAGATAAATAAGCTGATTCTATGAACGATAAAATTGAAAAGCTCAAAACAGGCACAACTACTGTCGGAGTTATGTGCAAAGACGCTGTGGTTTTAGGTGCTGAAAGAAAGGCTACAATGGGATATCTGGTAGCAGACAAGAATGCCCAAAAGATACTCCAGTTGGACGATCATATAGCCATGACTATAGCTGGCATGCAGGGCGATGCACAAGCATTAGGCAGGTACATAAAAGCGGAATACAAACTGTTTGAATTGCAGGAAGGTAAAAAAATATCATTAACAGCTGCTGCAAACTTAATGTCAAACATTCTTTATTCTAGAAGATTTTATCCATACTATGTTCAATTGATTATTGGTGGGTATGACAAAGAACCGAAACTTTTCATTTTTGATCCTACAGGAGCAATATCTGATGAAAAGGAATATTTCTCTACTGGATCAGGATCGCCTTTTGCTTTAGGTGTCCTAGAAAGAGAATTTAAGAAAGATATGACTGTGGAAGATGCTAAGAACATGGTAGCAAACGCAATACACTCAGCCACAAAAAGAGACATAGCATCTGGCGGAAGCGGTATAAATTTAGTTGTTATTGATTCAAAGGGTTATAAAAAAATACCAGACGAAGAAGTAAAAAAACTTATAAAGAATTGATATAGATCCTATATCATTCATTTTTACAGAATAGGATAAAAAATGAACATTCTGAAAGAACTACAAGAAAGATTGCCAAGAGATGCAATGATTTCAGAAGTTAAATTTGAAGGTTCTGAGATCGTTATATATACAAAGAATAAGCAATTTTTCGAAGATTGTGAAAGATCTGTTAGAGGAATAGTTAGGGAAATTAAGAAAAGAGTAGAGATAAGACCAGACATATCAATCACAATGGACCAGGAAAAAACAGTAGAAGAAATAAATAAGATCGTACCAAAGGATGCTGGCCTTAAGGAAATATATTTTGAACCAGAGCTTGGTAAGGTTATAATTGAAGCGCAGAAACCTGGCCTGATAATAGGAAAGGGCGGTGAAACATACAAAAAAATCAGAAACACCACATACTGGTTGCCAAAAATAGAGCGTGCACCTGCTATCAATTCTGATGTTGTTCGTGCAGTTAGAAAACTTCTGCACTCTGAAATTCCTTACAGAAAAAAATTCCTGAACAAAATAGGTCAAAAAATAAATGAAAAAATTGAGGATGAAAAGAGTGCAAACGGAAAGGATAATCGCTGGATCAGGATGAGCGCACTAGGCGGTTTCAGGCAGGTTGGCAGAAGTTGCATACTTGTACAAACACAGCACTCTAATATTCTTCTGGATTGTGGTGCTGATCCAGGATCAGATGATCCTCCATATTTAGACGCACCAGAATTTGACATTGAAAAACTGGATGCTGTTGTTCTGTCTCATGCCCATATAGACCACTGCGCATATGTACCATACCTCTATAATCAGGGATATGCAGGACCTCTTTACTGCAGCGCACCGACAAGAGACCTGATGGTTTTGCTGTGCCTGGACTATATAGATGTCTGCCAAAAGAATGGAAAATCAACTCCTTACCCAAAAAAGGCTGTTGAGAAGGCCGTAACGCACTCGATTGCATTAGATTGTGGTGAGGTCTCTGATATAGCGCCGGATACGCGTCTTACGCTTCAAGGATCAGGCCACCTGCTCGGCTCCTCGCTTATCCATCTCCATATAGGCAATGGTTTGCACAACATACTTTACACAGGTGATCTGAAATTTGGACCAAACAGGCTTTTCAACCCAGCTTATACTGACTTTCAGAGAGTTGAAACACTTATAACAGAATCTACTTACGGCGGAGCAGGAGACAGACTGCCACCAAGAAAAGAGGTGGAAGATAAGCTGATTAATAGCATAGATGAAACAATGAAGAATGGCGGCAAAGTATTGATACCAAGCTTTGCTGTAGGCAGAGCACAAGAAGTTATGGCTATATTAGGAAGCACTGATTTCAAGTATCCTGTTTACATGGAAGGCATGGTTTGGGATGCAACTGCCATACACACGGCATATCCTGAATACTTGAGCAGTTATTTGCAGAGAGATATTTTCCATAAAGGCAATAATCCGTTCATGTCTGAAATTTTCCATAGAGTGGAATCAAAAGAAAGAAACGCTATTCTAGAATCCAGCAAACCGTATGTTGTCATAGCAACATCCGGCATGCTTATAGGCGGCCCTGCAATAGAGTATCTAAAATCCTTTGCTCCTGATGAAAAGAATCTTCTTCTTTTCAGCGGTTATCAGGCTGAAGGAACTCTAGGGCGCAGGATACAGAAAGGTTGGAGAGAAGTGCCTGTAGCAGCAGAAAGAGGTAGAACAAAAACCCTGGAAATAAAGATGGGAGTTGATACCATACATGGATTATCCGGTCACTCTGGAAGAAGCCAGCTAATGAGTTATATAGGAAAGCTCAGAGACAGGCCAGAAAGGGTTATAGTCAACCACGGCGATCCTAAGAAATGCATAGAGTTCGCTAGAGACGTTCATAAAACTTTCAGATGCGAAACATTAACACCTAAAAACCTAGAAGTGGTTAGGCTGAAATAAAAGTTTTAGGGATTTTAATCCCTATGGATAACCATTGCTTCTGGCGTTAAGATTAGCCAGTCTTGTTCTACGCCTGCGATATCACCATTGCCTGCAATAACTGTTTTTCTTAGGCGTTCAACAGCACGCTTTAGTTCACCCATGTCCTTTTCTCTCAGTGTTTTTATTTTCAAAAAAATAAGCTTGCCGTCACGGACATTTCTTAGTATTCTTTCCGTGTCACCAAAATCAGTGAGCTTGTCGATCTTTATGCCAATCTTTCCCAAACTAACATCTCTCATCATTCGAGAAGGTGTTGCAAGAGTGTCTGTTACTCCAACTTCAACATAATCGCCATTGTCGTTTTCATAATTTTCTTCGCGCGCCATTCCTCGCAATTTCTCAAAGACCATAATATCCCTCCGTTTTTAGAAATCATTAAATGTTGCCTGATTTAAATAAGGGAGTAAGATTTAAAAACCTAAGTGGTTCCTTTTTTTAGTTTTCGTCTTTTATGGATTCTAGGATGGATACAATATTCCATATTTGTGTTCTTGTGTACATTGAGACGTTTGGATCACTTGATGCCTCGTCTAGAATAGAAACAGCGCAGGAAACTTTTTCATTGTCTGATTTATCGCATCCCAATTTGCTGATAGATTCTCCTATCATTTCTTTTATGTTCCTTGGGACTCCTTTGTCATCTGTTATCTCTTTTAACAATATAATGACCTCTTTGCAAGGCATTTAACCACCAATCCTTGAACAGTTTTATCCACCAATTTTTTGGGTCAGCTTCTCTCTTATGCTGTTCAATTTATCTTTTAACTGCATCTCAGTTTTTTCTATTTTCTTAATTCTCAGGCTTATTGCTTCTTCTTTTTCATCAAGATCCTTTTTTATATCCTTCTTGATTGCTTTTACTAATATTGGACCAGTAATTTTATAAACAGTTGTTTCCTTTGTTTTATCCAGTTCTTCAACAGCTTTTTTTATCTCAATTGATTGCATGCTTAGTGTCTCTTTTTGGAATAATAAGGACTGTAACTGTTGTTGAAGCGGTTGTGCCTGACTTAACAATTCTTCTTGCGTAGACATATTAACATCTCCATAAGCATATTGCTCAAGCTATAACATTTAGCACTATAGTTATCTTGCTAAAACCTTTTTTATAATAGGTGGTCTTGTTTTTCTAATTATTCTGAAGCCACAGAAAGGACACTGAATCTTCTGATTAGTTGAAAACTCTATTTTAACATCTTTAGTGCAACTCTGACATTTGTACATATCATTCACCTGCTTGTCCATCTGTAAATATATTTATACTCATTTAGGCTTATAAGCCTTGCCTGCAAACTTTAATCCGCATTTTTTGCAGACCCATACGCCTGCGTTTTCTCTTTTCAGGCCAGGCTTCATGCATTCTGGGCATTTATGCTTTGCTTTTAGTACTTTCTCTACTTTTATCACTCTTTGCCTGATTTTTCTACCGTAGCGTATGCCAAATCTCCCTGCTGAACCAACTTTCTTTGTTTTCCTGGCCATAAAATCTTTATTTCTCGTAAAGCTTATTAATTTATCAGTTTTCTCAGCTCTTTAGCCTTTTCTGATGCCAAATCAAAGATCTGGTGTATCTCACTTTCTGTAAGAGAATCGCCACCCTTTTGTACAGCGCATATGTTTCCATCGTCTTTTATAGCAACACTCACTCTTGAATCCATTGCATTCTCTTCTTCAAGAGTTGTATCAACAAAAAACTTGCCTGATATTTTAGCGACAGTTATTGTTATAGGCTTGAATCTAACTGGCAATTTTTTGGTTTTCTTTTCATAATTTACTACATCTTTCTCATATGTAGGCATCTTACTGTTGTGTAGAGCTGTTACAGCTGCAAGAGCTGCAACATCTATAAGGTTTCCGTCATGATTTATTATTTGAATGTCTATGAAAACCATCCAAACTTTTTCACCTTTTTCTATGCAGAGTTTTTCAAGATCTATCATCTTTGATTCTCTTATGCCTCTGTCAACCACGCGAGCAAGTTCTATTGAATCTTCTCTTGGAGGACCTGTTTCAAAATCAGGTGACGCGATAGGTGACAGCTCTGCTCCAATCATCATTACGCCTGAATCAGGCTTGTCTCCGAATGGTGCACCTACGCCCATTTTTACGCCAACTATAACTTCGCTGTCTCCAAATTTAACTCTGGCAGATCCTTCTGCTTTTGGTATTACATCTTTTTCTATGATTATTTCTCTATAATCCTTCTCTTTTCTTCCATCGTTTCTATTGCCTTTTGAGGCAAGATCTTTTATGAATTGTTCTTGAATATTCATTTGATCCACCTCTCACCCAAAGCCTCTTTTTGCTTTTTGTATATCTGTTCGCAAGACTTTGTTGCCATTTTTAAAACATCATTGAAGTCCTTAACAGGTATGTCGCCATCCATTTGAAGCAAAGTTACCTGCTTGCTCCTTGGCATGTAGGCTATAGGAACATCGCATGATGTCTCTTCCTCTTCCTTTCCTGCCAGATCTACCATTACTTCCTTTCCTATCTTGCCTGCAGCTACAGATGCAACAAGATCTCTCATAGGTATTCCAGCGTCTGCAAGTGCGACACTCGCTGCATTGATGCCGGTTGTTCTTGTGCCTGCATCTGCTGCTATTACGTCTATGAAAACATCTATAACAGTTTTTGGAATTTCATCTAAGAACAGGGCTGGTTCTAGTGCTTCACGTGTAACCTTTGATATTTCAGTACTTCTTCTAGATGGTCCTGGCCTGCATCTATCAGTTGTTGAGAAAGGAACCATAGAGTATCTGCATCTTAAAACAGTACGATCAGGTTCCTGCATACGTCTAGGATGCATAGCTCTTGGACCGTAAACAGCAGCTATAGCAATTGTTTTACCAAACTTTACCATAGCAGAACCATCTGCATTTTTTATAACGCCTGCCTTTATTTCTATTGGTCTCATTTCATCAGGTTTTCTTCCGTCTTCTCTTTTAACCATAATATCACTTTTTTCCTCCTTTGTTTTCAAGCAGGGCAGAAATTTTGTCTGTTAAACCATCTGTGTGGGATTCCTGTTCAACTAATTTTATAGCATTCTTTGCTAGTTCTTCTTTTTCACCTTCTATCCATATGAAACCGTTTTGACCGACGTTTATTCTGCAGCCTGTTTTGTCCTTGATAAGATTTATCATTGAACCCTGTTTTCCAATAACTCTTGGAACCTTGACAGAAATTATCTTAACTATCTGTCCGCTCCTGAATTTTCTACACATGTTGTCTTGCATTGATACCTGTAAAGAATCTCCACTTGCACCAGAAATTTTTGCGTATAAAAAATCTCCTACACCGAATATTTTTGACAGGCTTGTTTTGCTCGTATCTACAAATTCTTTTATGCCTGACAACGGCAAGAAAGCCATGTAAGGCGCATGCATATTAATAATCCAGCCATTTGACTGAACATCTTTAACTTCACCGATAACCATATCACCTACTTTTGGTAAATACACACCAGAAAGAGGTATTACAGATATTACTCTATTATTTATATTAACTAATCCCAGTCTCTTTGATATTAATGAATCTCCTTCCCTGAAACAGTTTCTGCCAGGCAGGTATTCCATTGACTTTACTATTTCGTCGCCTGGGACTACGAAATCCTTGTCATTTTTTAACATCTTAGTCTGTGAGTTGTCGGTTTTTAATACATTTTCTGTCATGTTATCTCCTCTTTTCTTTTTCTAATCCATTTTATTTCACTTCAGTGCTTATAAAATAAACCCTTTTAAAAAGGGTTTAATTCCAAAACCGCTACTTAGAGAGCACTTTCACCTCTATATTGCCAGAAGTTAGTTTATTCAGCTTGTCATAAACAGTGGATTGCATTCCAGCTGGAATTTCTATGACAGCAATCCAGACGTCTGATTTCCATTCTTCGTTCTTTACAGAAGCCATTGAACGTATAGCAGAGCTAACTTTGCCTGCGTATTGTATAGGAACTCTCAACGCTATTTCTATTCTCTCTATGCTTATTGGTATTATTGAGCGTATTTTTTCAATAACGCTTTCCATTTGGTCAGTTGCTGATTTGTCTGGATCAACATTTATATGAGCTTCCTGCATTGCATTCATTATTCTGTTCGCAGGATGCGGTAGCTTTGTTTTAGGGTCAACTGCCTGTTTTGATATTATATTAGCTATTTCCTTTTTTCTCTTTTCAACCTCTTTTTTTCTCTGCTCTGTTGTAACCTGTATCTGACCATGCTTCAGTATGGCTGTTGCTATTTTGAATATATCAGTTGTGTTGAATGCTTTGTTTAGATCCTCCTCAGATGATCTCTCACCCCTTTTTGAATCTTTGAATATTTCAGAAACAGCTAGAATGTTTTCTATAGCAATATTGGATCCCCTTTTGAACTCCAGCGCCTTTTCAGGATCAACAAGAATTTCAAACTGTATTTTATCTCTAATCAATCTTGCTATAACAGCGTCTTCAAGTGAAACCATAATATCACTCTAGTATATAGATTATACTATATGCATAGTTAACTGGTATACGCTTATTTCTTTTTCAAGTCTTGTGCTGATACCTTCTTCACGCCATTCTTCTTTACTAATAGCATTTCGATGGCGTCATCATCTATGCTCTTTTCACTGTTTTTTATTGCCTTCAGAAGTAACTTTATTCCGGATTTTGTATCCATGTTATCCTTGTATTCTTTATTCAGAATTTTCTTTGCTTTATCTGCTCCTCTGCCAATTGCTTGCGCCTTCCACTCTATCATCGTTCCAGAAGGCTCTGTCTCAAATAATCTTGCACCTGATTCATCTACTCCTCCTATAAGAAGTCCTACACCGTAAGGCCTTACACCAGCGTATTGGGTAACCATATGCTTTCTATCACAAATATGCGTTGTTAAAGAATGTACTGATATAGGTTCACTATACGTTACTCTATTTATCTGCGACTTGACTCTTCCTAATGAAACCAGATCTCTGGTGTCTGCAAGAGATCCTGAACACACAAGAGCAATGTGTTCATCAACTTCGTATAATTTCTTATAAGATTCTGCTACTGCCAAAGGCATTTGTATTTTAACAGTCCCCAGCAACACTCCGTCATTTACCTTAATGCCAATAGATGTGCTGCCGTTTTTGACCATCTGTCGAGCGTACTCGACCTGAAGCAATCTCCCATCCGGAGAAAATACTACAATAGTTCTATCATAAGCCATATAATTTGGCGGTTGTCCGCCTTGAGCACCGTTCATATAAAATCACCTAAAATTCAATAAAATTAATTTGTATTGGTGATATAAAAGTCTTAGCTATTCTTCCAAAACTTCCCTCAACAGAATAGTGCTCGCTTTAAAACGTCTCTTCTTGTTGAAAGGCTCTTTCTCCAACATCTTTGTGATACGCATGATGAACTTGTTCAAAACAAGCGCTGTGCGCTTTCCATCAGGATCCTTTGGTTTGATTTGCATCAGCGGACCACCAGATTTCTTAGGAAAATTAGGATATATCTGATCACTGAGATCCTCTCCTGTCATAGTGATTAGAGCATCAGAATCATCAAGACTAACATCAAACCTAACACCGTCTATCTCTGTGCCGCTAATGTTTTCACAAAACATATCAAGACCTTTCATATCCTTTCCTGCATAGAGATCTTTTATATTTCCATCATGATCAAGTGTAGCAAAATTCCCGACAATTTTTACAAGCTTTGTCTCCATACTCTCTTTTTGCATCGAAAGATTAAATTATTATTTGTATCCCTATAATTAGACATGTACAGCACAGCAGAAGAGGTATAACCAGAACCTTTCTGCTGCGGGAACGAACCGGATTTCGTTCCTGTATTCAAATTGATTGAATATTCACTTCCAAAAAAATAATATAGCAAAG
>JAHIRU010000062.1 GCA_018818465.1 Nanobdellota archaeon | reverse complement strand
GGTTCGCCAGGCGAAACAGTTGAAACCATGAACAAGAGCATAAAGTTTGCAAAGGAAATAAACCCAGACTATGCATCTTTCAACATAACAACACCCTATCCAGGAACTGTTTTATTTGATACCTATATAGGAAAAGTTGACGACTGGGATTCGTGGAGCCTGAAGCGCTCCCTCGAAAGCGGATATTTCAACGAAAAATTCAGCAAGGCAAGCAAAAAGGAAATAGAAGAGGCGTTTGACAGGGCTTACAGGGAATTCTACTACAGGCCTTCTTACATATTCAAGAGGATTGTGAAATCGAATCCAAGCGAGCTGATGAGAATAGGAAAGGCATCATTATCATTATTTAAATTTATGATGAGTAAAGATAGACATGACAAAAATAGTAGCGACAATACCAGCGCTTAACGAGGAGAAAAAGATAGGGAACGTTGTCAAGGGCTGTTTAAAATACTGCAATGAAGCTGTTGTTATAGATGACGGTTCAATTGACAGCACTTCAGAAGAGGCAAAAAAAGCTGGCGCACTTGTTTTCAAAAACCATAAAAGGATGGGTGTGGGCTACACTGTAAAAAGGTGCTATGAAGAGGCATTGAAGCTGAACCCGGACATAGTCGTGAACCTTGACGGCGACGGCCAGCACAATCCCCAAGAAATACCGATGATGATAGAGCCGATAAATAAAGGAGAAGCGGATTTTGTGATCGGCTCAAGGCGCTTAGGAAAGAATGCAGAAACATCTTTCATAAGGAAATATGGAAACAAATATTTCTCGTTTATGATATCATTCCTGACAGGACAGAAGATAACAGATTCGCAGAGCGGCTACAGGGCGGTAAAGGCAGACACGTTGAGAAAACTTGAACTAAAAGAAGCCTATACCAACAGGCAGGAGATGATAGTCCTCGCAGCAAAAAGAGGGATAAGAATGAAGGAGGTTCCCATAATCGTTGAGAGGAGGGAGCATGGAAAATCTTTCATAGGAAATTTCAGAAGAAAGCTATATTTCCTGGTAAAAGTCAACATGATTATTTTAAAGACAAGGTTTCTTAGGTGATTATGAAGTTGGACAAGCTCATGAAAAACAGGAAGCTTTTGCTGATATTAATTTTAATATTAGCGATAGGTTTGCGTTTTTACAACATAACTGAAATAGGCATAGATCAGTGGGATGAAGGAGAATACCTTGATGCAGCAGAGTCTTTTTTAGAAGGAAAATGGCAGTGGCTTGGCATAGGACTAAAGCCGCTGCATAACGCAGGCTTGGTCATGGGTATTCTGCTTTTCGGCAATTATGACTATTCAGGCTTTATTGTGACAGCTGCCCTGGGAGTTCTAACAGTTTTAATAGTCTATTTTCTAGGCAAGGAATTTTTTGACGAGAAAACAGGCCTTTTAGCTGCTTTCATTTTAGCGATAATGGAATATCACATATATTTTTCTAGAGCGCTGTTTTCAGATGTAACATCCACATTTTTTGTAAGCATGACAATTCTTCTTTACTTCATTAGCGTAAAGAAAGCAAGCAAGATGTTCGCATTGCTTGCAGGAATTTTTGCAAGCCTTTGCTTCTTGGTAAGAATAAACGCGATAGCTGTTGTATTTATTATATTGTTCGCTGAACTAATTTTTGCCATCAGAGACAAAGCTTTCTTTGACAAAAAAATATTCAAGGAAAGGTTTGCAAGGTTTTTGATAATATTTTCAGTAGTCTGTGTATTTTGTTTTTCAGTGTTTAACGCTTACCTGTTTTTTGCCCCTTCCAATTTAGTTGAAGTGCAGTTTGGCATAAATACTGGACAGGCGGGATTAAGCTTGGATTACGGAACATTTTATTTGGAGCAGCTTGTGATACTCGGTTCACCTATACTTTTGCTGGCTTTCCTTTTAGGCGTTTTCAAAGGATTTGAATCAAGGAAAAACGGAGACATAATACTTTTAATATGGTCTCTTTCAATCTTGATTTTCTTCAGCTTGTATGGCTTTAAAAGATACAGAATTTTCATGATGGCGCTTCCTGCCATAGCAATTCTTGCGTCAAGAGGATTGTTTATGCTGAAAAATATAAATTTCAAAAAAATTGGAAACAAGCTGTTTTTGGTTGCTGTTTTGCTGCTTGCAATAACAAGCCTTTACGCTTCATATGATACTGTTGCATCAAGCTCAACAGCCTATAGAGATGCTGCTGAATTTGTAAGGCTTGATGGTGGACAAGGAGTCATAGTATCTCAGCTAGGAATATTTCAGTATTATTCAAACGAAAAACCACTGCCTGTTGTATTTTTTGACAATCTGAATAACAGCGAAATCAAATTAGAGAAGCTGTATAATGAAGGCTATTCGCATTTGATACTTGATTACCGCGCACTGCAGTACAATGAATTGGCGCATAAAATTGTGAATTCATTCGAACCTGCTAAAAAGATCGATAACACCGCAACCCTGTTCGATCCTGCAATAGCGAATCCAGGACTGATAGAAGATTTTGAAGAAATGAGAAAAAATGAAATTTATCACTACGTTTACGTTTACAGGCTGGCTGATTTGATGGAATCAATTTAAATCTAATGCCTAATGCGTAAATATGGCTGTACTAGTTACCGGTTGCGCGGGTTTCATAGCATCACATATAGCAGAACAACTGCTTGCTGAAGGGCATGATGTTATAGGCATTGATAATTTTGATCCTTATTATTCTGAAGAGCTAAAAAAACAAAACTTGAAAGAACTGGAAAAGCATAAGAGTTTCAGGTTTTTGAATGGATCAATTCTAGATAAGGAGCTTCTCAAAACAGTAAAGGATATAGAGATAGTGAACCACCAGGCAGCTATTGCTGGTGTTAGAAATTCAATAGAGAATCCGACCAAATACTGCGAGATAAATGTTCTAGGAACAGTCAACCTATTGGAACAGTTCAGGGATGCAGAAAAATTCATTTTCGCTTCATCATCTTCTGTTTACGGCGAAGTTAATGAAATTGATCTTCCCTGCAAGGAGTCATCACAGCCTAAGCCAATAGCACCGTATGGGCTTTCAAAACTGCATGCCGAACAGTTCTGCGAAATGTTCACAAAAGTATACGGCCTGAAGACCGCAGCTCTAAGATACTTCACTGTTTACGGCCCTAGGCAGAGGCCTGATGAAGCAATGTGCAGATTCATAACAAGCATATTCAAGGGAGAGCCTATACAGGTATATGCTGACGGAGAACAGACACGGGATTTCAGTTTTGTCAAGGATGTTGTTCAGGCAAACATGCTGGCTATTAACAGAGGTCAGGGTATTTTCAATATAGGCAGCGGCAACAGAATAAGTGTAAACAATCTTGTAAATCTTATATCATCTTTAATGGATAAAAAAGTCAAAATCAAATATCCAGGAAAACAGGAAGGCGATGTTTCTCACACTTTGGCTGATATAACTAAAGCAAAAAAGATTCTCGGTTACGAGCCAAAGTACAGCATAGAACAGGGATTAAAGAATCATATAGAATGGATCAGAACTAGAGTTTAGATTGATTCTCCCATTCCTGTTTGTCAGCCAATCTTATTGATTCAAATGTTCCTATGTCATATCTTAGGCCACTAAAGACATACCCATACATTGGATAACCAGCCTTTCTCATAAGCTCTAAAGAATCAGTAAACTGCAGTTCATTGTTTGCGCCTGGTGTGGTTTTCTCTATGAACTCAAAAATTTTTGCATTCACTATTATCATTCCTGCAATGTTGTAGTAAACACCATTGGATTTGTACTGTTCTGCTTGTTCCCATGTAGGCTTCTCTATCATGCCAACAACTTTGCCAGCTTCATCTATTTTTACAACACCGAATCTTCTTGGATCATCTATGGGATGCAAAACCAAAGTTGCAGCACCGCCCTTTTCTTTGTGGAATTTCAAAACCTCTTTCATGATGCTGTCTGGTTTGAAATAATTATCTCCGTATGTTACAACAAAATCTTCATCTTTGCCTATCCATTCTTTTGCATAATGAATTGCATGAGCAATGCCTTTCTGCTCTTCCTGCACTCTGTAGTAAGCATTAATTCCCAGCCTTTCCCCAGAACCAATATAATCCAGAATAGCGCCCTTCTTCCAGCCAGTTATTATAAGAATGTCTTTAATGCCGCCTGCTTTCAATCCGTCCAGAACATGCTCTATAACAGGCTTGGTGCCAACCCTTATCATTTCTTTTGGTATAGATAGCGTTAGAGGTTCGAGCCTCTTACCCTTTCCTGCAGCAGGCACAACAGCTTTTGTTATTTCAGACATATTTATCTCCGTTTTGGATGAAACCTTTTCTAAAGGTTTCACCAGCATATTCCTTCGAAATCTTTCACATTTTCAGGATTCAAAACCTTTCTTCCTTCTATAATTATGCGGTTTTTCATTGAATTAAAGTCATTATCCTTTAAGTCTTTAAATTCGTTCCATTCTGTCAATATTAAGCACGCATCTGCTTCTTCAAGCGCGTTCTGCGCGTTCTGCGCATAATCTATTTCATTGAATATCTTTTTCACGTTGTCCATAGCCTTTGGGTCGTATGCAGAAATTTTCGCTCCCTTTTCTTGAAGCTTTTTTATGATATCTACAGAAGGTGCATCTCTTATGTCATCCGTATCAGGCTTGAAGCTCAATCCAAGAATGGCTATTTTTTTGCCTTCCAATGAACCGATTTTGTTTTCCAATAATTCAACTATCTTCATTCTCTGCTCCTTGTTGCTATTGATTACTTGGCTCAAAACCTTGGCTTCATGTCCAAGCTCTTTTGACCTTGCTACTAATGCAGCGACATCTTTTGGAAAGCAGCTTCCTCCAAAACCAATTCCTGCGTTCAGGAATTTTTCTGAAACACGGTTATCCATTCCAACTATCTTCATGACATCATAAACATCTATACCAAGCTTTTTGCAGAGGTTTCCAATCTCGTTTGCAAAAGTTATCTTTGTTGCGAGCAAAGCATTTGATGCATATTTTGATAGCTCTGCTGTTTTTGTGCTGGTTCGAATAATAGGACAATTGTAAACAGAATACAATTCTGCTAAAATGTCTCCTGATCTTTTGTCGTGCTCTCCTATGACAATTCTGTTAGGATTTTCAAAATCATGTATTGCATGGCCTTCTCTCAAGAACTCTGGATTCATGCAGACGCCGAAATCTTCGCCAGCTTTCTTTCCAGATTCCCTTTCTAGAATTGGTATAATTGTTTCATCGCTTGTTCCTGGAACGATTGTGGATTTTACAACAATTGTATAATAGCCCTTATTAGCCAATCTTTCACCGATTGCTATGGATACGTTTTTCACATAATCCAGATTCACACTACCATCCTCGTTTGACGGTGTCGGCACGCAGACGAAACAGACATCACTGTTTTCCATAGCGTAATCAAGATCTACAGTAGCTTTGAGATTCGATTCTTCTAGATACTCTTTCAGTCTTGGCTCAAAAATAGGAGATTCCTTCTTGTTTATCATCTCCACCCTCTTCTCATCTATATCCACGCATATAACATCATGTCCCTGTTTAGCCAAGCAGGTTGCAGTAACAAGACCGACGTATCCAGAACCAATTATAGCCAATTTCATGAGAATCCCTTAACAGTTTGCTTTAAATAAATTTAAGCTGAAACAAAGCTTTTATACCAGTTTAGTAACAGTTACTTGTGCTAATCGTTATCATGCTCTACATATATCAATAATAACGCGATAGGTCGATATCGTGTATAAGGTCTCTGAATTCAGGCCATTCAACGGTAATCGTGTTTTGTGTAGAGTTATCTATTTCTAACCCGGAGGACACTGCGATGGATTCTGTATTTATCGGATATGTACTAGGTTATGTTGGGGCGTGTTGTACGACATTTTCGTATATCGCCCAGATTAAGAAAAGTGTTAAGACAAAAAATACTGAAGATTTGTCACTTTTAATGCACATGCTAATTGTAACTGGTGTGTTAACCTGGTTGCTGTATGGAATCTCTGTGGGAAATTGGGTATTGATATTAGCAAATTCAGCTGTTATCATATTCAATTCCATAATAGTATTCCTAATCCTTAGATACAGTAGCCAAAGAATAAAGCCAATGATTTTACTTTTCATTGTTATTTATTTCGGAGCAGCCGTGGTATTGAGGATTTTAGGAATTATAATGTGGATAGGATTCATGGGCGGAATAATGACCGCTGCTTGCGTTCTTCCACAATTTTATAAGTCATGGAAAACACGCAAAACAAAGGACATTTCACTTCCTTTTTACTCAGTGCTTACAACAGGCGTGTTCCTGTGGCTTCTGCATGGCATATTGGTAAAAGACATTCCTATAATTGTAGCAAACATATTCACGTTTGCAACAGTTGCAGGAGTTCTTATTTTAAAACTCACAGAGAAGAGAGTTAATTTAACAGAATAAAAAATGTTTACAGCAAAAAAGAGGAGTTCATAAAACTCCTCCTTTTCTTCTCATCTGTCAACTAAACGGTGCTTGTATTCAAGCTAAAAGGTTTTTAAAGTATGAGATTGTATTACAAACTATGAAAGAAAGAGTTACACTCACTCTTGACAAGGATCTTATTGAAAAAATAGACAATAGAGTGGATGGAATTAACATAAGAAACAGGTCTCACGCCATAGAGCTCTACCTGACAAGGCATTTTAAAGAAGACAGAATAAAGACAGCTGTGGTTTTGTGTGGTGGCAAGGGCACGCGGTTGAGGCCGATAACATATGAAATCCCTAAAGTCATGATGCCTGTCCAGGGCAAGATGCTGATAGAGCATATTTTTGACCTGTTCAAAAAGCATGACATAAACAACATAGTTCTCTGCGTCGGTTACCTGAAAGACAAGATCAAGGAGCAGATAGGTAATGGATTCAAGTATGGCGTTAATGTAACATACGTTGAAGAAGATGATGCCTTAGGAACAGCTGGTCCGCTAAAGCTTATGCAACAGCAAGGCAAACTGCCAACCGAACCTTTCATAGTTTCTAACGGCGATGAACTGAAAGATATGGATCTCAATGCCATGTACGAGGTGCATAAGAAATCAAGCAATCTGGCAACAATAGCGCTTGCTGCTGTTGACAATCCAAGCAGTTATGGCGTGGCCAGGCTAACTGGCAACAAAATTCTGGAGTTTATAGAAAAACCAGAGAACCCGCCATCAAATTTCATTAACGCAGGCCTTTACATTCTTGATCCTAAAATTATTGAATTGATACCAGACGGGCATTCCATGCTGGAGAAAGATGTTTTTCCAAAACTCGCAAAAGACAATAATTTATTCGGTTTTCCATTTGACGGCCAATGGTTTGATACAGGTACACCAGAAAGATACGAAAAAGCCATAAAGGAATGGAAACCTTTGAGTGGTTAATTATTTAGCTTCTCTTACGAATAATTAATTGATGAAAGCCATTACTTTGATATCGACTATTATTTTCATTGCTGTGACTATTGCAGCAATAGGTGTGATATACTATGCGGGCATGCCTGTAATAAACAAATTGCAAGCTGCAGCAACTATTGAAAACATGCGCGGCACGATGTCAGAGCTTGACGAAATTATACAAAAAGTTGCTTCTGAAGGCAAGGGTTCTAAAAGAACATTGAATCTAAAAATGGACAGGGGAACAATTTTTGTAAACGGGAGCGAAGATGTCATTTATTGGTATTACGAAACAGACGCTGAAGTTATTTCACCGAGAACGTATCAAAAATATGGCAATGTTTTAATCGGCGCAAACATGGAAACTAATGCAACCGAAGGCACAATATATGCAAGGCCGGCATATATTTTAAGCAATGAGCATCTGAGAGTTTACTTTAAGAAATTTGGCGGTTCTGATAATTGGACATCAACCAACAGCAGTCAATTTTTGATGGCTGTATACAATAAAGACTTAAACACATGGATGCCATTGGATCGCCTAACAATATGGGTAGACAATCAATCAACGTCAGAGACAGGCACTGGATACACCACAATAGAGACTACAGGAAAGTATCTTCCCTATGGAACTGTTACAGCATATATGCAATCCGGGTACATCAACTACACTGTTAACTTTACCCTGGAATCTGGTGCAGATTTCATTGAAATAGAAATTGGACAGGGAGTATAATGATAAAACAATCTAATCTAAAGGGCATATCGCCTCTAATAGCATCTGTAATTATTATAGGAATTACTCTAACAATAGCAACATTTGTTGTACCCTGGGCGTATGATCTTGCTGTATCAACTTCCAACACAACTACAACAGAGGCTAATAAACAAATAAAATGCCAAAATGCAGGATTCGATTTTGACAGCGGTTATGGGACATATGGTGTTACTTCTAATTTCACTGGGACAGGCGGAGCAGATACAATGAGCGTTAAGATAAAAAATACAGGCACAATAAATCTTTACAATTTCTCCATTGAAGTGGAAATCAACACTTCTGAAATTTTTGAGTTCGCTATAAACAGCACATATCAAAAGACACCCAGCAATCCGCTTAAGCCAGGAAGAACAGCAGTGCTGCACGCTTTAGTTAATGTCGATGTTAATGGAACACTAACTGAGGCAAGGGTAGTGAACGACGTATGCCAACAGATATACATAAAACAGAGTTTCTGAATCTAGATTTTACAGCGATTATAACTGTGTTATAAGTATATTAACTAACGCTAGACAAAATAGTATTATGGATAATTTTTTTAACACTATGGTTATGGATGACATATCAGTGCCATTAAATCTTGCTAATGCAGACTCTACTAATTCAAACAACAAGCCTGCTGATGAATCTGAAGAGCTTGTATACGAACCAACGCAATCAAAAAATCCTGATGAAACAATGGATGATAAAATAAAAGACATAAGAGATAGACTAGAAGAATTGAGAAACTTTCAGCTTCTGAACCAGCTTGATATAATAAACCTGAAAAACCAGATCGAAGCAAAGAAGCTGTTTACGACAGGAATGACTATTGAAGACGAAGCAAGGTTAACAAATCTCATAAAAATGTCTCAAAGCGCTAAAGAGTTGGATAAAATAAGAAAGATTGCTATAGAGCTTCAAACCCTGAAAGATACGATAAAAAAGGAAAATGTTGGAGGTCCGCAGATAGCGTCAGAATCTATTAAAAAAGAACTTGTTGCAATCAAACAAAAATTGTTAACACTTGAAAAGAGACCTTCTATAAAACAGGCTTCTTCAGAAAACCCTGTGTCAGAAAGCGACAAATCAGACATAATAGCCATTAAGGATTCTTTATTCGAACTCACAAACAGGATAAAGTCATTAGAATCCAGGCCATCAAAGACTGCGGCATCCATTCCTGCATTGAAGCCACTGGAAATTTCTATCAAAACACCTGCAGATAAGATGAGTGTTCAGTCATTATTGTCAGAAATGAACACTGTTAAAAGATATCTGGATATTTTGACAAAAAGAGTTGATGCTGTTAACACAGTCTCTGCAAGAACTGAAGGATCTGATGTAGCTACTGTTCCACGAAATTTTGCAGTCAGACTGGATGAATTGAACAGAAAAATCGATGAATTGAGCAGAAAACCTTTGAAACAGATTGGTAAAGGCAAGATAGTTAGAGGTAAAATATCCACAGATCAGCTGCAGGGTTTAGTCAATGAAATAAACCAGATGCACGACGAGATAGATCATGTTATTAAATCAACAAGGATTGACGAAATCGAAAAAATGATAAAAAATAATAAAGGTGTTGAGAGAAGATTGGGCAATCTTGTATCAGAAATTCACGGCATAGAGCTGATCCACCCTCTGAGAAAATACAAAAAAGAAACAGATCCTGGTGTTAAGAAGAAAATTGCTTCTCTAGAGAAGAAAATAAAAAATATTTCAGAGAAATCAAAACCTCTGAAAGAGAATGAAAAAATAAAGCACATGGAAAAGAAAATAGAGCATCTTGAAGACGAAGTCATGAAGTTCAAAAAAGCACTTGACGGACAAAAACTCATGAGAAAAAAAATAGTCAAGCAAATAAAAAATAAGGTTATCAGATTATCCAGAACGTATTAGTGGTTAATATGGTGAAAAAGAAAAAAACAGCAAGAAAAACAAGACAATCCAAGCCAAAGAATTTTAATGAAATAGTTAAAAGGCTGGAGATAAACGAAAAAAACATTGAAATGATTCATGAGGATACAGGAAAGAGATTAAAAGAAATTCTTTCTGCACAGGCAAAAATTCTTGATTTTTTCAAGGACACTAAAAAACTTGAATCAAGAACCAACAAGCTAGCTGATGAACTTGAAAGGTTTGAAAAAGCGCTTGTCTTTAAAGACAATACATCTGGCACAAACATGAAAAAAATACACGCAGAAATAGAAAAGGAGTTCGATCGTATTAATTCTGTTTTTGTAAAGTCTTTGGACAAACTCAAGAACGAGATAGATAATGTTGACATGAACGTGATGTCACTGAGACAGAAAGTCAATGATGTCAAGAATATTGAAGAGGCAATGAAAGAGCTTGACATAAAGGCAATCAAGAGAGAGATGGAAGTTCTCAAGACAAAGGGAGAATGGGCAGAAGACAAAATAAACAATATAGACATGTTCCCTCTGCAGCAAAAAGTAACATCACTTGAAAGAAAAGTAAGATCAATAAGAAGCACAGCACCCTTGATTATAGAGTAATCATCTTCTCAAAAACCTGTCATGCCACCAGATTTTTCCCTTCTTAGTTTTTATTGATTTGAATGTTTCATCAATCACGCCTTCAAAATCATTTTCTGTCACATATGCTCCGCCAATGCCAGCTATATAATTGCTCACTGGGATCCTTCGATCGCAGAGCAAAGACTTTATTTCAGGGTAGACTATTCCCCCAGAACCTGGGGATATGTTTTGATCCACAACACAGACAGCTTCTGCACTGCTGAGAAGCTTTTTTATCTCACTTTCTGGGAACGGCCTGAAGAGTCTTAGTTTGACAAGGCCGACCTTCTTTCCCTTAGAGCGAAGTTTTTTGATTGCAGCTTTTGCAATAGTTGTATTAGAGCCCATTGTGACAAGCGCAACTTTAGCGCCACTCATCATAAACGGTTCTGCAAGCTTATAATCTCTTTTAAATTTGCTGTTCCACTCATTGTGAACATCCTTTATTACACCCAAAGCGTTTTTGTGCGCTTTGCGAATTTGTGAACGAAAATAAGAATACTCCTTTATTACAGCAGCTCCAAGCGCCATTGGCTTTTTAGGATCCAGGCGAACTTTAGGATTGAATTTTGGCAAGAAAGAATTCACCTTTTTCTGATCAGGCAATTCAATTGGCTCTCTTGTATAGGATGATGTAAAACCATCCATGTTAACAATTGTTGGCAACAACACGTTTATGTTTTCACCTATCTTAAAACCCTGAATGACATGATCTATAACTTCCTGATTGTTTTCACAAAAGAAAATCATCCATCCAGAATCTCTTTGATCCAATATATCATTATGATCGCACCAGATGTTGATGGGCGAGGACAGTGCACGAGATACGTTAGCCATAACAATAGGCAGTCTCATGCCAGAAGCAACATACAAAATTTCATGCATAAGAAGCAACCCTTGAGAAGATGTTGCTGTAAAGGTTCTTGCTCCTGAAGCTGAGGATGCAACAGCAGCAGACATAACAGAGTGCTCGCTTTCCATTGGAAGGAATTCACCTTTCCATAGATTCTTTGCTTTCCATTCTGCAAGAGTTTCTATTATTTCTGTCTGCGGTGTTACAGGAAAATTAGGGACAACTTGTGCCCGGGCCAATCTTGCTCCCCAAGCAGCGGCCACATTGCCGTCTAAAACGAGCTTGTTTCCTCTTTTGCTCGTGTTTTGTGTCATATTTATTAATATTTTGTTTATCTTATAAAGGAGGTACGGAAATGGGTTTGTTTGACAGATTCAAAAAGAAAGAAGTTGAGCCGGAAAGAATAATAGAGCTAGAAAAAATAAACATGAATGAGCTTTCTTCTTGGCTTGCTGAAAGAATGGATATAGAACATCTACAAGAAATATCAAAAAAATTCTATGAAGATATAATCAGTTCATTCTATGAACTAAAGGAATTGAGCGAACGGCTCGAAAAAGCAGAATTTGAAAGCGGTGACAATAGGTACATTGCTGCAAACATGACCAAAGATACCTTTGTCAAAAAGGCTGTTAGCGTTATTAACTCTCTTAATTTTTCTAAGACTGTAGAACAGTCTAAGATTTCATATCGATTCATAAAGGATTTTCATTCCAAAATATCAAGACCATTGAAAGAAATTCATACGTTAACACCGAAACAGGTCATTCTTATATCAACTTATTTTAAAACAGAAGCAAGACCAGCTATGAATAAGCTGAAAGAACTTGATGATAAAATAAAAGATCTTAACAGATTTCTTGATTCTGAAGGAAAAAGAATGCAGATAATAGATGATGTCGAATCCAAAACAAATGAATACAAAAAAATTGTTAACATGATTAATTCATTGGAACATAAAAAAACAGAAAAAACCAACAGAATAAGCGAAATAGAAAAAACAGACACAGAAACCAAGATAAGTCAAATGAAACAAACAGAAAAATGGATAGAGTTTGAAACTTTGGAAAAGGAAATAAAAACAAATGAAGAAAAATCCAAAGACATAGAATACAATATAAAAGAGCAACTATCAGTTCTAGCAAAACCGCTTAAAAAAATAGATTACTTGATATCTAAAAGCCTACTCGATTCTTTTTCAGAACAGAAACTACTTTCAGATTTTTTATACAGGCCCTTTGAAACATTTATTTCTGAGGATAATAATTCTTTAAAGAAGCTCCTAGATTGTTTAGATAATGCTGTTAACGACAATAAAATTTCTATAAAAGAGAAGGACAAACAGAAGATAAAAGACCTTAACAAAGCAGTAGATATCCAGCTCAAAGAACTGAAGAGCATATATTTCGATGTAAAGGAACAAATTGAGAAAAAGAGATCCAAAATTGAAAATTACAGAAATTTGATTGAAGATAAGCACGGACTGGATGGGCAACTGAACAAAGAAAGAGAAGAAACAACTCAATTAAAACAGGAAATTAAAATAATAAACGATGAAATTTCTGTCTCAAATGAAAGCATTTCAAAGATGAAAAACGACATAGAAAACAGCCTTCTTGATGAAATTGGTAATGTAGAATTGATAACCGATTAAAGCTTTTTAAATAGTCTAACATATATTAGCTAATAGTTTATCAGGAATTGGTGAATATGTCACGTGCATCTCGGGGATTTAGGACAGGAACAAGGAGCAAACTTAAACAAAAGAAGAGAGCTAAATTCAAGAGCGAGACCTACCTTAAAGAGTTTAAGATTGATGATAGTGTTGTTATAAAAATAGAACCTTCATCACACAAGGGCATGCCATTCCCAAAATTTAATGGTAAAATAGGTACAGTTATTGATAAAAGGGGCAAATCCTATATTGTTAAAATAGGAGTCGGAAACAGTAAAAAAGATATTATAGCGAGACCAGAACATCTTAAAATTATAAAGGCATAAACAGCCAAATATTACATAATAGTTATGGAGAGATAATATGGAAATAGTTGATGAAAAAGTTGTTTCTTGGGCAGAAGCAAAGAAAATATTAGAGAAAAAATCAAAGGAAAAGGAGCTGGGATACGAACAAAAAAACGCTTTGGATCATCTTAAAAAATTCTCCAAACTTAGTATAAAAAATGAAGAAAATATTATAGAATCACTCAAAAAAATAGATAAACTGAAAGACAGGCAAATAATTCTATTAGTCAACACTTTACCAGAAACACAGGAAGATGTTAAAATATTGTTTTCTAACGAAGTGATAAATCTCTCTGAAGATGAAAGCAAAAAGGTCGTGAGTGTTATTAAGAAGTTTTCTTGAAAACATTTAAGACCAGATATTAATTTTTAAAGGTGATAATATGAGAGGGAGAGATATTAAAAAAGAAATAAAGAAAGATGAATGGGCAATAGTATTGGATTTTCTTTCGCATGGCCATCATGCCATGGAAAGAGCACAGCCAATGGCTCAGGTGCTTGGTGAGACGTATTTCTCTCTTTTAGAGGTTATTGTAAGGGATGATCTCACTCTCAAAATAGGTGAAAGAGTTTACATAGGAGACGGTAAAAGAGACGCCATCAAATACATAAGAGGAAGACTTGAATTTGATAAATTAACAGTTGCATCAAAGGAAGAGCTGCAGGATATAGTATCAGATTTGGTTAAGAAAAAACCAGAAAGATTCTTAGAATTTTATAATAATGCAGGTCAGATAACTACTCGTTTCCATCAACTAGAGCTTTTGCCAGGCATAGGTAAAAGACATTTGTGGGCTTTAATAGATGAAAGAAAAGTAAAACCATTTGAAAGTTTTGTTGATCTAAAAAAGCGCGTCCCGCTTCTTCCTGATCCAGAAAAAATGGTAGTTAAAAGAATAATGGATGAACTTCTGGATAAGGATAAATACAGGATTTTTGTGCCGCGTTTTGAAAAACAGGATAGAGCATATCAGAGATAAAGTTTGACGATTTAAACAAACATGTTGGAGATAGACAGCATCACACGGTTAACAGATTTAGTGGTTAATTAGTGAGCAAGCCGTCAAGTACCAATTTGTGAATATAGTCGTCCTTGAACCAATGAAAAAAT
The DNA here is from genome assembly GCA_018818465.1 of Nanobdellota archaeon. Taxonomy (GTDB): domain Archaea; phylum Aenigmatarchaeota; class Aenigmatarchaeia; order QMZP01; family QMZP01; genus JAHIRU01. Next base: position 6,179 of record JAHIRU010000062.1, on the reverse strand, counting down.
ATAATTGAGGAAACAGAGAAAGTATGCTAGTAAAAGAAATAATGAATACGGATGTGAAAACAATAAAATCCTCTGATAGTATTCAAAAAGCTGCAAAAATAATGAACGAATACAGAATAGGCGGTTTAATAGTTCTAGATAAAACACAGCTGGCTGGCATAATCACAGAAAGAGACATAATGAGAGATGTTGTTGCTCTTGCAAAGGACGTAATAAAAACAAAGGTAAAGGATGTAATGAGAACAGAACTTGTTGTAATAGAGTCTAATATTAGTGTAGCAGATGCTGCAAAAGTAATGTTAGAAAAGAATATCAAGAAACTACCTGTAGTAGAAGGAAAAAATCTTATAGGAATAATCACATCTACAGACATATTAGCTGCCCAGCCAAAACAAATGGAAATAATGAGCGAAATGCTTGTTTTCCACAAAGACGAAAAAAGACCTGTAGCAGGATGATTAATTATTTATTAACTTTTTGTGTTAATAACACTCTATGTAATAGAATGACGACTATACTGAATACATATAGTCGTTTGCATAAATTAACAAATAAAAACAATAACTATGTATGGGCCCGTAGCTCAGTTTGGCCTAGAGCGCCTGTCTTATATGACGATCAGACGTTTAGTCTGGTTCAGCGCTAGGTTAGCAGGAGGTCCTGGGTTCAAAGTGAACCTTTTTCAGAAAAGGTTCAATCCAAAAGGAGCTGACTCTCGAAATCTCATCTCCGTTTGTACTGGATGAGAGATGTCTCTTGTCCTATAATGTTGGAGACAAGACTCGAGCCAGCTTCCTGGAGAATGAAAATCCCAGCGGGCCCATATCAAAAATAAACGACGATATACTACTTTTAGATAGACAATAGGCGTAACGTTTATATACTCTGAGCACAACATATATAAGTCTAAATGACTTAGAACGTATATCATTATTTAATTGGTTAAGAGGTGGAAATATGACAAATCCTATAATGGCAAATATTGGCGGACAGCCTGTTTTAATACTTTCAGAAGGAAGTACGAGAAGCAAAGGTCGTGAAGCACAAAGAAATAATATAGCCGCAGCTAAAGCAGTTGCTGATGCTGTAAGAAGCACTTTAGGTCCAAAAGGCATGGACAAAATGCTTGTAGATTCACTTGGTGATGTTGTTATAACAAATGATGGTGCAACAATTCTTGATGAGATGCAGATAGAGCATCCAGCTGCAAAGATGATGGTTGAGGTTGCCAAAACACAGGACAAGTCTGTCGGCGACGGAACAACTACAGCAGTTATTATTGCAGGCGAACTTTTGAAAAAAGCTGGTGATCTTTTAGATCAGGAAATCCACCCAACAGTTATCACAAAGGGTTTCAGGATGGCAAAAGAAGAGGCACTAAAAACAATGAACAGTATTGCTGATAATGTCAGCATTTCTGATGATAAAATTTTAGAACAAATAGCTATTACAGCAATGACAGGAAAGTCTGCTGAAAAAGCTTCTGATGTTCTAGCCAAGATAGCTGTTCAGGCTATTAAGAAAGTGGCTGAAGATGTTGATGGCAAACTGGAAATAAATAATGATAATATTAAAATAGAAAAGAAAGAAGGAGACGCCATAAACGATACAAAGCTTATTGAAGGCGTTTTAGTTGACAAGGAAGTTGTTCATTCAAGAATGCCAAAAAAAATCAAGGACGCAAAAATCGCTTTAATAGACTGCGCACTTGAAGTGAAAGAACTAGAAGGTGACGCCAAGATAAGCATTGATTCACCTGAAAGAATGCAGGCGTTTTTGGACAACGAAGAAAAAATGCTTAAGGACATGACGCAGAAAGTAATAAAATGTGGCGCTAATGTTGTATTCTGCCAAAAAGGCATAGACGATACAGTTCAGCACTACCTTGCAAAAAGTGGAATTCTTGCTGCAAGACGCGTAAAGAAATCTGACATGGAAATGCTGGCAAAAGCAACTGGTGGCAAGATTGTAAGCAGCATAAACGATCTTACGAGTGCAGAACTTGGCTTCGCAGGCATTGTACATGAGAAAAAGGTTGCTGGAGACGAAATGATTTTTGTAGAGCAGTGCAAACTGCCAAAAGCAGTAACAATCTTGATAAGAGGCGGAACAGCGCATGTTATTGACGAAGTTGAAAGAGCAATGGAAGATGCTGTTAAAGGCATAATTTCAGCTCTTGAACTCGGTAAAATAGTTGCTGGTGGCGGAAGCCCTGAAATGGCTGTTGCAAAAGAGCTAAGAAAATACGCAGAAACTTTCAAAGGCAGAGAGCAGTTAGCTGTTATCGCTTTTGCAGACGCAATGGAAATAATTCCTAGAAGCCTTGCAGAAAACGCTGGCCTTGATCCTATAGACAAGCTTGCAAACATGAGATCAGAGCATGAAAAAAATAACAGAAAGCATGGCCTGAATGTTTTCACAGGCGAAATTGAAGATATGTCAGTACTCGGTGTTATAGAACCTCTAAAGATCAAATTACAAGCAATAAAATCAGCTTCTGAAGCTGCTGAAATGATACTGAGAATCGATGACATAATTGCATCAGGAACAAGAGAATCTGCCGGTGGTGGAATGCCTCCTGGTATGGGAATGTAATAATTCCCCTATATTTTATTTTTCTATAAATCTAGTGCTTATTATAAAAGAATCCTCAAACAACTAATTAATATGGAAACTGAGGAGTTTGAATTAGTTCCAGCATCGCCGATCAGAAGGATTGAAAAGAGATTAAAGAAATTAGAAAAGGTTGATGCAAATTCTGACATAAAGAAGCTCACAGATCATATACTTGATCTTATTGATTCTAATCAAAAAGTGGTTGAAGCTGTTGTTATATCAAACAATGAACTCAAAAAAGAGATTGCAAGACTTCCTGAGAAAATGGAAGATTTCATGGAAGAAATAAAACACGGCTTCAAAACAATGAAATCTCCTAGTCATGCTGTAAGTGAAATGCCTATCGATTCTCTGGATGTCTTGTTAAGACAGATGAACAAGCTAATAATCGGTAACAAAAAACATCTTAAAGTTAGCAACGCATCACTTGATCATCTTTACCAAATCAATAAAAGGCTTAAAAGAATATATTTTCATAATGCTCAGCTGGCAAGAAAGGTTGATCTCAACAATGATGAATGGTGACTATGAAAGGTACAATTGCTATCGTAGCAATCCTGGTTTTGCTTTTAGTAACAGTCACTGCAACAGGAGCTGCATGGGTTTCTTTGCATTCTGTTTTTATTAATGGAAATAATCAAAACGATTTTGAAATAATATCAGATTCTGCTCAATGCACTGACGGTACAATTTTAATAGAGATTATGAATTCTAAAGAAAAATCTCTAACAAACAGTGATTTTCATCCAATTGATATTAGAAAAACAGATAACACATACGAAGTGAAATGTCATTCTGAATGTTTGAGATTAAATCAACCACTTCAAAAGGGACAGATAGGCATTTTTTTAGAATGGGGCTGTCCAAATAATCAGCAATTGGGATGTTCAGCTGGAACTTATATAATTTCTTTTAGAACTGAGCATCAAATAGAGGAAATACTGGTGAAATGTTGACAATATAACTGTGTTATATTATATTATGCTAAAATAACGCTGTTATATATCAAAACAAACCTTTTTAACTCTTTATTCAATCTTTGTTTATGGATTTGTGTATTATAGGCCAAGAAAGGAACGAAAGCAACCTGAAACTCCTAGAAGAAGCAAAGAAAAAATTCACTTCAGTATTTTTTGTGCCTGTGGATGGAATAGGCATAGGTTTATCCAATGATTTTTCAATATCATACAGATCTACAGATATTTTGAAATTCGGTGCCATTCTTCCAATAATACCAAAACAATACTTCTCATATGCTTATCAATTATTATCGCTTTTCCATTCCAATACTTTCATGCCAATAAAACCCATAAGCTTCCTTTTAGCTGATGAACGGTTCTTTCTGTTGACTGTTCTAAGAAAAAGGCACATACCAACAACTAATCTTTATTCTGCGCGTTCAACTAAAGCAGCTCACAGGTTGATTGAAGAGAGTAAATTCCCTATCATTATAAGATCATTGCAAAAAAAGCCTGGCATAATAGTGAACAACAGTGCAGAGGCAAAAAATATAATAGAAACGCTAAACATTCTTGGACAACCGGTCTCAATAGAAGAGCCTATCAAAAATATGATTTCTGTGTATGTTGCAGAGCCTGATGTAATAGCCGCGGTCAAGAAAAAAACAAAAGAAAAGGACATAATTTTCTCTAAAGGAATACTCAAAAAACATAATCCGAATATAGAAGAAAAGCATCTTGCAATAGAAGCTGCTCGTGCAGTTGATGCTCATATAGCAAGAGTGGATATAAGCACAAACGGTGAACCGAAGGTAGTTGATATCAATCTAAACTTTGATATGATAAAACCTAGCGAAGTTACAGGAATCAATATTCCTGAAAGAATTGTTAATTCTGTATACGAAAATTATAAAAATCACAAAGATAATCCAATGCTATTTAAATTCTTTGATGACGCTAAATCTGTTATGAAAGATGCTCTCAAGGCGAAACAACTTTTGTAGCTAAATAGCAAGACAACTTTATAAAAGTTTCGTTACAAAGTGATAGTATGAGTTTCAATACGACGTTTGATTTACAGGCAATAACATCAGATATTTCTGTATTCTTTGCAAACTTTACGCCTAATTATATTATACCAAATTTGAAACTGATAACACAAATATTGCTGATGTTACTTTTTGCTTACATAGTTGGTCGCATAGGAAAGGCCATAACAGTAAAAATACTCAGCATGATTGGTCTGAAAAAGAGTAATGTAAAAAGCATGACAGATAACACATTAAAAGCAATTGGTTATGGCGGAAGCGTTGTTGATCTTATCGGTGATCTAGTAAAATGGTTTATCTATCTAATATTTCTAGGTGTTATTATAGAAACTCTCGGTTTACCTCAACTCTTCATTGTTTTCAACACAGTAGCATTCTTTATACCAAGGGTTATAGGAGCTATATTAATTATAGTAATAGGTTTTATTGTTGCAGATTTCATGGGAGGAGCGTTCGGTGAAGCTGCAAAGAAATTCTTCCAGGATGAATTCTTAGCTTCAGTAGCTGGCGGTTTAATAAAATACTCTATAGCAATGATAGTAATCATAATGGGTTTAGCAATAATAGGAATTGAAACAATGGCTTTGTTGATACTGTTCGCTTTCATGCTGTTAGCATCAACAATAATTTTCACTCTAGGAATGAAGGACATGTTCCCTAACTTTACAGCAGGCGTTCATCTGAAAAGAGTTTTGAAAATAGGCGAACATGTGAAAATAGGCGAATATTCAGGCATTGTTGAAAATATAGGTGCAGTTTCAGTGACATTGGATAGTAACGGTAAAAAAGTAAATATTCCAAACGCAATACTTGTAAATAATCCTATTGAGAGAAAAAACAAAAAGTGATAATCATGCAGATCACAATGAGAAAGGGATTTATTGTCGCAGATTCTAATAAACCAGGACCAACATACGTTGCTCCTCATGCTGCTGTTGCTTTTTACAAATTATGGGACAACCAAGATCATGGAACACATTATATTGCTTTTGGTTTAGCCAAAAATGGTGGCAAGGCATTGATATCTACCATAACAAGAGAAAGAAATCTTGGTATTGATTTTTTCAGACAGGAACCAATTGAACAGTTGGCTCTTGAAAATTATGTTCATTTTCAGGAAAATCCAACAGAAGGTACAAAAGAATTTAGGAAAAAATATGCTTGGGTAGCAAGGAACAGCGAAGAACATTCTTTCAAAAGTAGAATTTATAATAACTTCTGGACAGACATAAAAAAAACAGAGGGCCCGATTCTTTTCATTCATAGACAGTTTCTCAATCCTATTAGACATCCAAGCATAATAGATGTTGTTCCATTCAATTTTGAAACAGAAACAAAACAGGCTGTACAAAAGCTTAATGAAAGATATTCAAACCTTTTCAGAAGCTTGTTCCCCTTTTACAAAGAGATGTTTAATTTCAAGAGCAAATGGATAGAGTTTAAATACGAACTTGAACGAGTCTCTGATTTCAATATAAAACTGTTTGAAGGCAAGAAACCATTAATCGCCCGCAGAATAAGGAAGTTCCATGAAAAAACAATAAGACAGCCATAT
>JAHIRU010000061.1 GCA_018818465.1 Nanobdellota archaeon | reverse complement strand
TGCGCTGGTTTAGTTTTCAAAAAAGAATTTAAACCCATAGTACATATAATATTCATTTCTATTCTTGGAGGATGGATTGAATGTTCAAATGGCAAGAAGATGACGATTCTAGCGAAGACGAAGAAGACGATTATGATGATGAAGACAGTGAAGATAATTAAAGGGATTTAATTTCTGACCCTTTGTTTGTTTTTTTATATCTGTTTTACCAATTAAGTTTATGGAAATTATTCTTTTGCAGGCATTAATCGCTGTCGTTTTAATAAGCATGATATCTTTAGTTGGCGTCTTTACGTTATGGATTAACAAAACCAGATTGGCAGGAATATTATTTATCATAGTAGCTTTCGGCACTGGAACTTTCTTTAGCGCTGCGTTTTTTCATATTTTACCAGAAGCAATTGAGATGATGGGAGCAGGCGCATTAACTTATGTTTTAGCAGGAATTATATTGTTTTTCTTCATAGAACGGTTCATACAGTGGCACCACTGCCACAAACTTCCAGCAGGCCAAACATGTGATGTTAAATCCTATACTTATATGAATCTCATAGGTGATGCTGTACATAACTTCATAGACGGAGCAATAATAATGGCTGCATTCCTTACCAGCGTGCCTATTGGCATAGTTGTTGCAATAGCAATAGCTTTGCATGAAATACCGCAGGAGATAAGCGATTTTGGAATTCTTGTTCATGGAGGTTTTGGAAGAACAAAGGCTTTATTGTATAATCTTCTGTCAGGGCTTGTAGCTGTGGTTGGAGCTGTTGTAATGTACATGTTTGCAGGCTTTACTGAGGCATCAATACCAATTCTTTTAGCCATAGGAGCTGGCGGTTTCATATACATAGCGGCATCAGATCTTATACCAGAAATGCATAGAGAGATAGGAACAAAGAAGATTTTATTACAATTCATATTCTTGTTATTAGGAATTTTCTTAATATGGTTCTTAGTAGGTACATTACCACATGTTTAGATAATGTCTTAGAATTTACTTAATTTCTCCCCAACCAATCAGATGCCATCTGTTGGCTACCTGTCTCGATATGGCTATTCTTGAACCTTTGTTGGCGCATATAGGAAGCTTTAGTTTCACATCAGATTTCTTTTTGTCTGCGGAAATAACAGCGCCCACGCTTCTGCTTGTGCCTACTGTAAGCATTAGAACATCGCCTGTTTTGATTGGATCTACGTTAATTTTTTCTCTCGATCCGACTACATGATCGAGAAGGTGCGTTTCAAAAGTTACATCAGACATTACAGGAGGAAGCTTGTCTGGTGAACCAAGAAGATTGCCTGACAAAGAATCAGATTTAGCCAGATAAGGATCAAGTGATGTTGAGACGCCTAAAAGACCGCCAGGCTGAACTTCTTTTAGATTTGTCATTGCTTGCTGCAAGCCTGTTATCTTTGTCTTGACTGGCTTGAATTTGCCCCTTATCATTACGCCAGGCCTTATCTCAACTTCCTGTCCCACTTTAAGCTTGCCCTCTACAAGAGAACCGCCTATAACACCGCCTTTAAGCATTTCTATCAGTGTGCCTGGCTTGTTGATGTCAAAGCTTCTTGCTATGTACATCAGAGGCGATTTTGTCAGATCCCTTTTGGGTGTTGCCATAACTTCCTCTATCGTTTCAATCAATGCATCAATGTTAATCCTTTGTTGTGCAGCAATTGGCACAATAGGAGCATTTTCAGCAACAGTTCCTTTCAAGAACTTTTTGATCTGTTCATAGTTTTTAAGAGCTTCCTCTTTAGAAACAAGATCTATTTTGTTCTGTACAACAATGATATTTTTTATGCCAATAATGTCCAGAGCAGTAAGATGCTCTCTTGTTTGCGGTTGTGGACAGTCTTCATTAGCGCTTATCAAAAGCAATGCGCCGTCCATTAGCGCAGCGCCAGACAGAACAGTGGCCATAAGTGTCTCGTGCCCAGGTGCATCCACAAGTGACAGCGTTCTCACAGGCTTGCATTTAGAGAAGCATTTTATGCATTTGTTTGTAGTGCCATAACATTCAGAGCCCTTGCATTTAGGGCATTTGTAAACAGTGAATTCCGCATAGCCAAGCCTTATTGTAATACCACGCTTGATCTCTTCAGAATGAGTATCAGTCCATTTGCCTGAAAGAGCTTCAGTAAGGCTTGTTTTACCGTGATCCACGTGTCCAACAAGACCTATATTAATTTCAGGAATTAAACTAACAGATTCAGCCTTCTTGGGAGTGGCTTTTTCTTTGGATGAAACCTTTTCTAAAGGTTTCTTTACAGTTTTCTTCTTAGTAGGAGCTTTCTTTTTAGCGAAAATAATCACCTTTAATAGTTATACAGAACATTTAGAGTAGAAGTATATAAAATGCTTATCTTTGTAGAATACTCTTTATTAGTTCTAATGCAGTGATCTTCTTTGTGAAGAAGTCCTTTAGAAGCGACAGCTTCAGAGAAATGCCAATGTCTTCCTTGTTTTCCTTTGCAACAAGATAATTGCTTACCTGTGCTGTTACTTCCTTTTTGTTAAGTTCGCTAATTGATGCTCTGATAGCTAGCCTTCTAATAAACGGTCTGTCCATATCAAGCAGATCATCTGCTATAAGCTCTTTGCTTTCAGGCTTGATTAACAGCTTTGATATGGCAACTATCCTGTTGAAATTGTCCTCATCAGTGGACATTCTTTCAATAAGCCTGTTTATGTTTTTTATCTGCAAAGGAGAACTCTGCGCAATGCCTAGATTCTCTCTATAAACCGCTTCTGCGGATTGCAACATCACAGTTTTTGGCTTAAATACATCACTATTAGTTGCACCAACATTTGGAATCATCATCGAGGCTAGCAATAACACTAACAAAGCTCCAATAATCGCTTTTGTTTGTCTAAAGTCCATTAAACCACTCCGTGAACTTGACATAATGCGAAGCATATGTCCTGTCCACCTCTAATATCTTTTTCCTTTCCAAGTTTTTTAACGATGCTGCAAGACTTGATTTCGATATCTCGCTCGTTCTTTCAAGCTTGCTGCGTTTGATCCTTCCATCATTATCCATTAAGATTTTGACTATTTTCTTTTCGTTTTCTGAAAGCGTTTCTATAATACTTTCTTTCTTGCTCAAGTTCGCGCTCTTTTTTCTGCGAGTTGTTAGATAATAGCCAGCTATCAAGGCTAGCGCGCCAATCAGTATAACGTATAACGGTCTCAAATCAGTTGTTTCATCAACTGCTTGAAAATAATACTCTATGAACACATTTTCTGTATTATCCCATGATATCTTCATTATTTCCCCGGATTCTATCTTTCCTTGAGGGTTTGTATTAGTCACAACAGTATTTGCAGGCATTGCGACTGTAATGGTTTTTTCATACCCGATGTTTATTAAATTAATATCAAAATTCCAAACACCGTCATTCTTGCTTGTTAACATTGATGTTTGGTAAACTATGACAGCTTTTTCTGTACTGCCTATAACAACTTCAAGCGTTCCGTCTTCGATTAAATATAATCCGCCTTCAATATCAACACTTTGAACATCTTCTTGTATAGGAATCTCAAACAAGCCAATTCCATTGATTGTTATCAAAACAACAACGTTACCGTTGTCTTCTATTATCACAAGATATTCTATGTCATCAACTGTCTGGGCTGATAATGCAGGTATCATAGCTAAAGAAACTGTTATAGTGAGTAAGATCGTAACCAACATCGCTACTTTCATACATGAAAGTAGTTCATCTCGCTTTAAATATTATCGTTTATTTTCGGTTTATCCCTTCAATAATAATAAGGGGAAGGGGGAACAGATTTCCCCCAAATAGGTGATACTACATGGTCACTTGGTTAATATCAGTTGAATAATACAAAGTTACCATGACTCACTGTTTCGCCAAACAAATTAAGTGCGTTCCAGTTCCATAGATGAAATGCATTTCCTCTGTGAAAATAGTTTCCTTCAAAATTCTTTCCATCATAAAAACCTACGAACTTTCCACGTGTTGCATTGCCTGGGTGATCAATACCCATATATACTCCCCATGCATCCTTGTCGTGATTGTCGTGCCCAACGAAATAGCCGTTTCCATATTCACCCCACATTACATGTCTTCCGCTAACATCCCACAAGACAAATTTATGCGGCATATCCATTTTACTGTATATGATTTCTTTTGTCTGTTCCCACGTTCCAGGAACTTTGCTTTGAAGAACTTCGTTAGCTTTTTCTGCAATAGGGTTCTTTATGTCAACTTCATTAGTCAATATTTTTTGAGCTACTTTCAGTGTTGCGACATTTGCACTAACTTTTGCTGCTACTGGATTTTGTATATCTGGTACTGCTGAAACTGATGATGCCAGTATACCAGCGAATAATACAATTCCCATTAGCACCGGAATAAAGTATTTAGTGTCCATTTTAAGACCTCCTTTTTCAAATTATAATATCCCTTCAGAATGAACAGCATATATAGTCTACAGTGAACAGATGTGAACAAGTGGTGTTTTTCTGAAAAAAAGGTGTTTTTTAACAATAACTTTTTAATGTATTATATACTATTTTCTTAAGTAACAACATACAATAACTATAACAGTTTGTATGGGCCCGTAGCTCAGCCTGGTTAGAGCACCTGGCTTTTAACCATGAGTTAAAAGCATGCTGATGGCCTTTTAGTAAGGTCAAATGACAGAATATGGGAAGATACCAGGGTGCCGAGGGAGGTCTTTAAGGAAACTTGTTGACCCTCGAATTCGAACACATCACTGAAGCGGGCGCATTCGGCGATGCCGAACGTCCCTCCGGGCCCATTAATCTACAATTTCGGTTCCACGTCCACAGTCCTGAGTCTTCCGTTTTCAAATGATAGAGAAGATAAAGACTGGGATATCTACAACACCAAAGCCAAATATCTCAAGCAATTAGAACAAATTAATTCTTGGAACACGTCAGATTCCAACAAGGATCTTATCCAAAAGTTCCTAAAGCGTACTGAAATCGAAGGTGTCGGCGTAGTGCAGCGGCTCAAGTACCTGTACGCGTTCAAGACCTTCCTCCGCTTCGTCAGCAAAGATTTCCAGGCTGTTACAGAGCAAGACTTGGAACACTTCTTGCTCAGTATGAACAGCTACGCTGAGAAAACCAAGAGAACAAGATGGTACTGTATAAGGAAACTTCTAACATTTCTGGAAAAAGAAGAACTATTCAACAAAATCAAGCCAAGATTCAAGGTCAGAAAGCTCAAACTTCCGGAGGAGCTTCTGACCCTTGAAGAAGTAAACAAGATGATATCAAGAGCATATCATATCAGAGACAAAGCTTTTTTATCTGCCTTGTACGAAACCGGATGCAGGGCAGGAGAGATTCTATCAAGAAGGATAAAGCATGTCGCATTTGACAACCATGGAGCTGTCTTAACAGTCAGCGGAAAGACCGACTCAAGGCGCGTAAGGATTATCCGCTCTGTTGCATTGCTAGCCAATTGGATAGAGAATCATCCAATAAAGGACAATCCAAAGTCATTCCTATGGATCAGTCTCAACAATTACAAAAACCCTGTCCAGTATCGAACTATGGATATCATGATAAAGAATCTTGCAGAAAGATGCAACATCAAGAAGCGCGTCTATATGCACTTATTCCGTCATACAAGATCAACTCATTTAGCAAACAAATTAACAGAAGCGCAAATGAAGGAATATCTCGGCTGGACGCAGAGGTCGGAGATGGCGTCAATTTACGTTCACTTATCAGGTCGGGATGTTGATCAGGCCATCATAGAAATGAATGAAGGCAAAACCAGCATCAATCATGTCGAACCAACAGAAACAATCAAGGAGTGCTTCAGATGCGGAGCGCAGTCGCACCCAAGCTCAAAGTTCTGCTCCCATTGCGGCCTGCTTCTGGACGAAACCCAGATCGCAAACAAAGACCAAATTAACAGCAAAGACTTCTAGGAGTTCCTTATGGAAATGTTTGAGAAGTGGAAAAAGAATCAAGTATAGAAATTTAACTGAATGAATATAGATGCTATTATATTGGAATATTATTCTAGTGGTTCTATTAAACTCTCTTCACCTAGAAATTCCTTAATTTCAGAGTAACTGTTTTTTAATTGCTCTGCAAATAACTGTCCATTAAAACCTAGTATAAATTTTTGTGATTCTGGGTTTGGGTTTCTGGTAATAAGATCGCCTCTTTCTAGCTTTTTTACTATTCTATTAATATCATCTATACCCAGCTTGGTATCACTAGCCAGTTGATCAATCCCTCTTTTTTTATGTTTAGCAACACTTAAAAATATTTTTATGGAATTTTTGTTGGTAGTGATATAAGAAAAATTTCCCAGTTTAGAAGAAGTCCATTTTTCCATATTATTATTTTATCGAGGGAACTAATAAAAACATTACATTTCTCACGTTTAACCGCCGAATTTCCTTTTATCTATTAAACATGAAATTATGGTCTCTACTTCAGCCATAATTAACCTTTTAGCCGTTTGTTCAAACTCTTTTATGGTCGTGATTATATGATAAGGAAACTCTTTTATTTGATGAGCAGCTTCAATGTTATCATAACGAATAATTCTAGTCCTACGCTTCTTATAAAAATCCTTTGATATATTAGCAATCTCTATATTTACCCCTTGACTTTCCTTCGTAGTCTCTCCAGCATATAGAATGCATAAAGGTATAAAATCACCTTTATTTATTTTTTTCCATACCAATTCAAATTTTTTATCCAATCCCATATCTTCTTTTGGAACTATATCTTCCAATAAAAATGTACCAGGAATATCCAAACCGTTTTTATCTCGAACTTTATCTCTCAAATCTTTTAAAAGTTGTTTATCTGAACCTTGATAACTTCCGCAAATAAAGATCTTTATTACATTCTTTGCTTGTTTCTTATGGTCTTTAAAATCCCTTGCAACGTCTTTTGATACTTCATCTAATATATCCATAAAATCACTATAGTAGAGATATTCGTGAAAAAGTGATAAAAAGTTTATCTGTTATCACATCTCACTCTTCACAGCCTTCAGCAAATTGAACAACTTCATTCTCACCACCTTTACCCTGTTTATGAAGTCTTTATGCTTTTCTTCTGAAAGTATTCCAACATCCCTGCACAGGTCGAACCAGTATTGAGCTTCATAGGCCTCGCCTATACAGACTCTTATCTTCTGCGCCTGCTGGTTTTTGTTCTCCATTGAACCGAATTCCATCAAGTTCGCAGGAATTGCTGAAACTGCGCCGAACAGCTGCTCTTTCAGCCTGAATTTGCCCTTGACGCCTTCCAGCTCCAGAAGAACATCTTTTGAGAGAGCGTAGCTCTCCTTGTAAACTTCAAGCTTTTCCGGATTCTGCATCCTATCTCCTCCTTTAACCTTTAAGGGAAAGCAATTTAACCCTAAGAAAGCCCCCTGTCGGCGGCCCTTAATCTTTTGTGGTTACCTCCGCGAGCGGAGCGAGCACCTGCAATGGGGACGGGCCGAATAAGCGGCAGCTGTCGAGGCCCGAATCTTTTAGAACCAAACATAGGAAAAGCTCAATATGTCCGCTGGAAGCGGGCTTATGAGGGTTTCAGCTTCTGTTCAGATTCGTCAAAAACAGTTAGAATAGGCTTCTGAGTGGTGTAAAAGTATTAAAGTATAAGTATTGACTATTTGTTATAAATAAACGTTAAAACCATTATGGTAAGGCGGTAAAATGAAAGTATCAAAAGAAATTATTGAATTGACCGAAAAAATCAAAAAATATAGAACAGATACGAAATTAGTAGAGGAACTTAAAATCAAAAAGGAAATGTTAGAAAACCAAATAAATGAATTAGAAAAAAGTATCAAAATTTTAAAACTAAATACAATAGAACAAAACAAACTTTTAGAACAAATTAGGAAATTAGAGGAAAACAAGAAAAAATTAATATTGGGGCAAGAAACACTAAGAAAAGCATATAGTTTCATTGTAACAACACCAAATGAAGCATCAAATACAGTTTATGGTGAAATTAGTAGAGAATTATCAAAAGTACAAGAAGAGGTACTAATCTGCTCCCCATGGATAACATATATTGTTGAAGAACTTTCAAATTTTAAGAAAAAGAAAGATAAGAAAAAAACTAATCTTAAAATTATTACACGTCTTATGAAAGAAGATATCGAAAAGGGAATAATAGATTTAGATAAGTTGAGGATTTTGAAAGACGATTTTAATGCTGAAATAAGATACAATAATGACTTACACGCAAAAATGGTTATAATAGATGATTCAGTAGCTATAATGTCTTCTGCTAACTTAACTAGGAAAGGGTTATTTGTAAATTATGAAGCAGGATTATGTTTAAGGGACAAAACTATGGTAAATAAAGTCGCTCAATTCTTTAATGATGTTTGGGAAGACAGTATACCTCTAACAGAGAACTCCATAAAATTATGTTTGCAAGGAAAAGAAGAGGAAAGACCACAGAAAAAACATAAAGAAGAATTTGGTTATATTGGCTAATCTTGTGAGGTCCTATAATGTATGATGATGGTTCTATAAACACTGAGAAATATTCTAAAGTTATTTCAGAAATAGGAAGATTCATTGATGCAACAAAAGAAAAACCAATGACAATTAAAGGAAACGTTGAAGAAATAGATTTGAATAGTAATATTTTAACAGTTAAATTACAACCAACTAAGCAACCAGATTTATCAAGAGGTTCATCAATTTTAATTAGAGAGGATGCTATTTTAAGTGTTAATGTAAAAGCAATTGTAACAGATATTTACAGTTCTACTCTTAAAATTGAAATTAAAACTAATCCATCACAGTTTGAAAATAAGAAAGTTGTTATAGATGCGAATATAACAAATGTAATTTTAGAAAGACTAAGCACTGTTATTGAAAATATAAAAGGAGGTAAAATTAATTTAGATAATGTAAGAATTCTTGATTTTATAATTGGTGAAAATAAACCACAATATAGCAAAGAAATAGTTTCTTTCATCTCAAAGAAGCTTAATGAAAATCAGAAAGAGGCAGTGACAAAATCCATAGAAGCTGATGATTTCCATTTAGTAATAGGTCCTCCAGGAACAGGAAAGACCTCCATTATCGAAGAACTGATCAAGCAATTTTCGAGAAGAAATCAAAAAATTCTGATAACTGCATGGTCAAATTCAGCTGTAGATAACGTAATAAAAAGATTAGTTAAAAAAGAAGCAAAAAAAGTTGTAAGAATTGGTCCAATTAATAAAATTGATCCGAAAGTTAGAAAATACTCAATATTTGAAAAAATGAAGAGGCATAAAGATTGGAAAGAAGTTGAAACATATCATAAAATTATAGATAACCTGTTTAAGAGTTTATCAGAAGTAAAAGATAGAATGAATTTGGTACAAGAAAACATCAGTCAAACAATGGATAAAGTAAAGATTCGGAATGAAGAATTTAATAATCTTATTGATGAAGAGCAAAAATATAAAAAGATGATATCAACATCAATAAACAATGAAAATTTGTCTGATATTTCTCCTATAAATAATAAGATGGTCATACTCAGCCAAGAATCAGAAACTTTTTCGTCTTTAAGTAAAAATATATTGCAAATGAATGAATTACAAACAAAAATACCAGAAATTGAATATATACAGAGTCTTAAAAATTTGACAAGAAATATGAAATTTTCCATTCTGCGAAAAAAGGTTTCTTCTTTTTTATTTCATGTAAATAATAAAGAGCTAGAGAAATTGAAACAGGAGTATGAAAAGAACAAAACATATTTGGATGAAATCTCAGATCATCAGAAAAAATGTAATAATTTAAGGAAAATATGTGAAAAGGATTTCAGTGCAATTTATCCAGATGAAGATGGACATCCAGATGAAGATGCCCTGAATCTCGAATTTAAGATTTACAAGATACTAGAAAATCAATATCTGCCAATTCTTAAAAAACAAGAAACATCAAATTCAAAAAGACAAATAGCAGAAATAAATCAGGAAGTTTACAGAATTTATTTAGAATCATTAAGAAGACAAATTGATTTAGTTGATACAGAAATAAAAGGTCTAAATACAGAGCTTTATATTAAAATTAATCATGGAGAAGACTTGCATAGACAACACACAAATTTACTATCCTCTATAGACCTTTATAAGAAAAAAGTTAACAAATTAATAAAAGCCATAATATCTGAGATTATTAATAATGCGGATTTAATAGCAGCCACTGCCATATCATCGTATCATTATTTCTTAGATGATATAAAATTTGATGTTATGATAATGGATGAAGCAAGTCAAGTCGCCAGTTTTATGTCTCTATTACCTCTTTCAAAATGCAATAAATTTATTTTAGTTGGGGATAATAAACAATTACAGCCAATAGAGGAAGAAGATATATCCAAAGAAATGAATTTATCAATATTCAACAGATTTTTTGAAATGTATCCTAATGCATCAACTTTACTTACAACTCAATACCGAATGCATAAAAGCATAGCACAAATTGCAAGCGAAATTTTTTATGAAGGAAAATTAAGAACATCAAAAAATATTGCAGAGAGTACACTTAACTTAAATGTAGGTAAACATCAATTTTTAAACCCGGCACCAGTTCTATTTATAGACACTTCAAAAGGAGAATACTACGAAGATGGTATTGGTTCTGGTTGCTCAAACATAAAAGAAGCTAACTATGTCGCTTATACTGTCTCATTATTTATTAAAAATGGAATAAAAACAAAAAATATTGGTGTTGTTACACCATATGTTAAACAGAAAGTTTTGATAAAAAAGTTTCTCAAAGATATCGAAATAAAGGATGTAGAAGTTAATACTGTTCATGGATTTCAGGGCAGAGAAAAGGATATAATGATAATGAGTTTTGCAAGAAGCAAAAAATATTCGTTTCCGCAATACAAGCTGAGATTTATCGAAATTGAAAATTTGATTAATGTTGCTATAACAAGAGCTAAGAAGAAACTAATTTTAATTGGAAATTCTAAGACATTGCGTCAAAGTAAATTATTAGAGAAAGTTATTAGTAAGGTTGGAAGGAAAAATACAGTGATTTTGTAAATAGAGAGTAAATGCAACCTTAAAACTTCAATAAATATATTAATAAATCCCCAATCCAACATAATATCATGTCCTCAGACAAGACCGAGGACAGAAGACACAGGACACGAACCGAAGGTGAGTTTGCTGTCCCTCCGGGCCCATTTAATCCACAACAACGTCTTTTCACGTGATTCTTTTCTAAAGGTTTATAAAGATTCTCAAACAAGGATAAAAATGTTTATTGCGTCTTTAGGTGATGGAAAAAATTAAAACAAAATCATTTTTTTAAATAAATAAATTACTCCTTATCAGATCAATAAAAGGTCTAGTAAGGATATCTCAAAGAAGGGAGGTTAAAGGCAATGAAGCCATTCTATTAGTTCTATTTTCATGGTTATGCGAGGGGAATTGTTACCTACTAATTACAAGGAGGCAGAAATGCCTGATCTTAATGAACTCCAAGGACTTGAGTGCCCGCACTGCGGCAAAAAAGTGAATGTTGTAGAAAAAACAACATATGTACTTGAAGCAGTGGAAGAAGAGTCAACTGAAGTAACAGTTGAAGAAGAAATCGTCAAAACCGAAGAAGAAACTCCAGAAGAACCAGCAAAGCTGGATGAAGCTCCTGCGGAAGAACCAAAAACTGATGCTCCATCATCTGACGATGATGATGCTGACAAAGGAAAGGAAGCTGATGGGGAAACAATCGAAGAACTTACATCAGAAGAAACTCCAGCAGAAGATCCACCAGCTGA
>JAHIRU010000060.1 GCA_018818465.1 Nanobdellota archaeon | reverse complement strand
TTTTGCTGAAACCAAGGCTTCTGCAGGAGTTTCAGGTTTTAGATCTATTAAGCTTTTGAGTAAATAAATAAGTGCATCTTCGGGGGTTTCTACTCTTTCTTCAGGACTGTGATCACACATATAATTATCACAGATTGGACATTTTTTAAGATTCATTATGTTTCACCTCCTTGTGGGTGATTTGTTGATTAATTATAGTAAATCTAAATCAATTTCTTTGTGAGTAATTTTTGATTATTTAAACAAAAAGACAAAGAATGTTCATTTACGGTTTCATCTTAAATAAAGCTACTGAGCATAGTGGTGAAAAGAACTTAAATTCACCTAACTCTAAAAGAAATTGTTTCAAACGTTCGTCAGTATTTCCAGAATTGATAAGAACTTCTAAGCACCTAGAACACAAATCCAACAAAGCGCGTTGCTGAAAATCACTAGAATTGATTATCTCATTAAAATCATCTTTGTCTTTCAAGAGAAATTTTATTATAGGTAGAAGACGATTTTCAATAAAACATTCTAACACATCACAACACTGGTCTTGAATATCAATCGAATCAATCAAAACAAGTAGATCTTCAATATACCAAGGATGATCTTCAGCTTTCCACTCATCTAAGAATATCTTAAGAATTTTTGGAAGGATGGATTCAAATCTTTCTCTAAGATTCATGAGCTTAGCATTATCTCCAGTAAAAATTGTACCTAGTTCAGCACCAATACGATCATGCGATGAAATCATAAACGGATCTGAACGCTTATTTTTAAATGCACAAACAATCCAATAAGCCAACTGCTCATCATTAAATGAGTGTAAATAATTAATTGGATTATTGAAAGTATTGGTAGTAATCTTAGGTAATTCAAGTTCACGAATTGAATTTTCGTTCATAGTTTCACCTCCTTTGTAGGTGATTTGGGATAAGTAAAATATTTTTACTGAAATATTATTCTGTGAACTCTATTTCGGTGATTATATTTAAGAAACTATCAACGCCCTCCCATTCCAAAGAGTTTACAAATGATAGAATCTTCAACTTTAGTTCTTTCATAAAAGCTGAGGCATTATCTGATGTTTTATTATCATCACCTTTTTTATATACAATGGTTATTTTAAATTCTAATAAATTTCCATCAACTTCTCCAACAAGTCTCGGTTTAAAATCGGGGGGAAACTCGAAGCCGTATCGTGCGAACAGATTCCTAAATTCTACCGATTTTGGATTAAATATTATTGCCAGAATATCATCAGAACGAAAATCTGGAGCGAGTGTAAACATTTTTCTGAAAACCGTTACAAGATCTTTACCTATTATTAATTCGGCTGTTATATTCATGATATTTTCTCCTTATAATTAAATCTATACAAACCTCGAATGCCACTCATGTGAGCAGTCTCGCGATAGTATGATACTATCAAGATTGTATAGATTTTTGTAAGCATGATAACGACTATGATACCTAATTGTTACTAAAATAGTATAAATAGATATCGTTTGTGTGTGGTTTACTTCTTCTTTCGATATTGTATGACCTGGAAAACAATCATACCCGTTGTTAGAATTCCTACACCTTGACCAACTAATAATACCCAATCACCTTGTAGATATCCATGCAATGTCCATAAAATATATGATATAAATGCCAGAAATATGAAAAGGGTTGAATATCCTTCGGTGGATTTTCGTTTATAGTTCTTCATAAATTGGTCAGGAAATCCGACAATTTTCACAAGAACTCCTATTATTACTGTTAATACTCCAATAATAGCAGCAATTATTACAATATCCATATGAATATATGATTATTTTAATTAAAAAAAGTTTATCTTCACTTATGTTTGTCAGTTAACCAAACACCAAAGTTCCTGAATATAGGAGCCTTCCCAACTCTCCATTTATTATACTCTTCGTATTCAGCATCATTCATCTCAGCTAAAGTCTTTTCAAATCCTTCTGGAATAAAGATAGTATGAAGCTTAGACCACTGGCGTTCATGTGATCCACCTCTTGACTGTTCTGGAACTGTTCCTCCAATATTACTCTCAAAAAAAATTGGTTCAATGTGGTTCTCATCAATAAAGGCAAGCACATTCCTGAACTCACACAATCTTTCCTCACCTTCGATTAGCTTCAGAATACCTTCAATACCCAATCCGCGAATAGCGTGATTGGTGAATGGACCAGGAAAGTCTTTCCATCTTTTCAAGTAGAAACCAGCATCAAGAACTATCAAAGGTTTCTTCAATGTCTTATAAGCAAGCAGTGCTTTCTCTCTGGCTATTTCCCTTATGTCATATGTTCGGGGTTCTGGAATTTCAATACTCTTCTGGATTAGCTGTATATTAAACTCAGAGAGTTCTGCCTTCGCAGTTACGTATTTACCTTTGTTCCCAGTAACAAAAAACACTTCCATAATATATGGATAAATTAAAGAAATAAATCTATAACATACAATTTTGGGTAAAAGTTAGCGCCCTGAGCGGGATTTGAACCCGCGTCCTGAGAGTTCGGTGAACCTTTCCGTTGGAAGCGACCGAGGAACACGAAGTGTCCGCATGGAAGCTCCTTTTGGATTGAACCTTTTCTTGAAAAAGGTTCATGACAGTCTCAGA
>JAHIRU010000059.1 GCA_018818465.1 Nanobdellota archaeon | reverse complement strand
CCTCTTGCCTGTTGTAAATATAATCTTTTCTGCATTCTTAATTTTTGGTTTCTTTTCACTCATTTTCCACCCATCCTTTCACAGAGTTTGCTTAATGTTATGTATTTACATCTTAATTTGTTCTCTGCACCAAAATCCTTTAATTCCCTGTCTTTAAACTCTTCTGGCATTTCTCTATAAACTCTAACTCTTTTCAGCGCTTTCTTACCAAGAGGTTTTTTGTAAGGCAACATACCTCTTATAATTCTTTTCATAACCCCTTCTGGTGTTTTTGGATAAAAAGGACCATGATATGGGTCACCTTTTTTTAATTTTTCATGAAAAATCTTTTCAGTGTATTTAGGAGTGCCTGAAATAATAGCTTTATCTGCGTTAACTATTACTATTTTATTTCCCTTTAACGCTTCTTTAGCTGCTTTTGATGCTAATCTGCCAACAACCTGTTCACTCGCATCAATTATCATCTCTTCCATTTTAACACCTAACCTAATATTCTTATCTTAGCTCCCTTTCCTGTTGCATGTGCTTTCAAAAGATCTTCAATATGCATGCACTTTCCGCCAGCTCTTTCAATCTTAGCTTTTGCTGTAGGAGTGAAACGCAGTGCAGCAACATTTAGTGCTTTCTTCATATCACCGTTTGAAAGAACAACACCTGGAACTATTATTGTTTCGCCTTTTTTGGCATTCTTTTCAATATCATAAACATTAACTTCTATTCTTTTCCTTCTAGACTTGTTTAAAGCCTTTGCTACAGTTCTCCATACAGGAGCCTTTTTCTCATATCCAGTTTTTTCAAGTTCTTGTATGAGATCTTTCGTGATATCGTTCTTATCTCTCAATTTCATATCAATCAATTCCTTTCTAATAACCATTTTATCCCTTTTGGTTTTTAAAAAGCTATCCCTGTTATTTCGATTTTAAGCTCAAAATCCAAGTAGAATTCCTAATAAAATAGCTGCAATTCCAGCCAGGAAGCTTGCTGTTAGATTAACTACATGCTTATTGAACCATCTGTATTTAGCCTCAAACGTTGCTCCTAAAAGACTGTCTATATTGCATCCAATAAAACCAGCAAGCGTTCCAACCAAAACAAGAAGAGGATTCATATTAAAAAACAGAGGAATCATTGAAATTACAACAGCTCCAAATAAGGAAGCTAAAAGGCCTGATCCAGATACGCCACCACTCGTACCAGCTACTACTTTTTTCCATGGGTTTATTATAAGTTTAGGAAATCTTGAGTGAACCTGACCCATCTCTGTGGAAAAAGTATCCGCAGTAGCAGCAGCCACAGCTCCTAAATAGCCAATTAGGAGCAGTCCATTCCCTGAGAGAGCATAGACTATGGCGTATATGAGCGCAGCGCCCCCATTACCCCAAACATTGCTGATTGTCCTTACCTTTTCGTTTATTGATCTGTCTTTCTTTACTGAATAACCGTATTTAGTAACCAAATTTCCTAATATGAAAAATGCTACAAGCAGTGATAGCCAAGATAATCCTATTGTAAAAATCAAGACAAAACCAAGCACATAGATGCTTATTATTGCTGTTAGATCCACTTTTCTTTTTCTATAGAAGTGTATTAATGCAATTGTTACAACCAGAATCAATAAAATAACTGCTTCTAACCACATACTTCTCTATACCTATATTATTCTATAAATGTTATGCGGGAGGCAGGATGTTCGGCACCGTCGAATACACCTGTAATAACAGTGCGTTCGAACCTGCGAACCCACTAAGGGACTGGATTCCTCATCATCTCGAGGTTCAGCACTCAAAACATAATATCTTGAGTCCAGCTCGTTTGACCGCTTCGATACCCCCGCATGTATAGAAATCTTATCTTAGAAATAATATATAAATTCGTTATTCTTCAATATCATCAAATCTCTCTTTCATTTTCTCAATCTTATCATAACTGTTTTTTATGTACTCTTCTACATGTTCTGGTACTTTTCCTCTAGCTCCGCTAACTTTTGCAAACCTTAATTCGAGTTCATTTGCAATAACATTAAGACTGTCCAGGGATTTGTTTGCAATAGCAACTCCTGTTGCTATCTCTTTTTCAATTTCAGCTAGTGCATCAAGAGCATCCCTTAAACCTAGAGAAAGAGACTTTAGTTTGGATATATGATTTACAATATCATCATACTTATCAATTTTTACAAAAAGAGGCGGTGTTGCATCAGATTCATCATCTGGCATCGGTCTCATTTTTGTGTTTATTTGCTCTCTTGGTCTTATTCTTTTGATTTCTCTTATTTCATCTGCATCATCAAAATCCATATCGCCTGGTCCTGGTGGTGAAGGTGGTATATCTTCACGAGCAAAATCAGAATATTTTGACTTCTTTTTACGTCCTAACATATAATCAATTAATATTTTGTATTGGTTTTTAATAAATGTGAAAATGCGCCAGGCGGGAATTGAACCCGCGCCTCCACCTTGGCAAGGTGGAATCATACCACTAGACTACTAGCGCAAAAAATATCAATTCTCTTTCTTCACTTTCTTAACATTAATACTTCTGCATTTTGGACAGAGCCTTGTTGCTGGTTCCATAAAAATAGGCTTTCCAACCCAATCACAATTCTCACACTTATATTTCGCCATAATCACCAATTCCCTGATTATATCAAATTATTGATTTTATGTTTTCAAACCCATCTGTTTTGCAATTCTTGCAAATGGTCCGCGTTTGAAACCTTTTCCACCCTTTGTCAATTTCATTATTTTCTTTATTTGCTTATAATATTTTAACAGTTCACGAACTTCTATATCACTTGTACCAGAACCATGTGCGATTCTTATGATACGGTTCTGTTTTATTGTTTCAGGATTCTCTCTCTCATCTTTGGTCATGCTGTCTATCATGTACTGCCATTTAGTCATTTTTTCTTCCTGTATATCAAGCATGCCATCAGGAATCTTCATTCCAGACAGCCCTGGAACCATTTCAGCAACTTTTGAAAGAGGTCCCATTTTACGCATTGATTTTATCTGTTCCTGGAATTCTATCATTGTGAACTGCCCTTCCATTATTTTTTTAACATCACTTTCATCAAGGCCTGCTTCCTTTGCTTTTTCAAGCAAGCCTTGTATATCACCATAACCAATTAAACGAGCAACAAAACGTTTTGGATCATAAAGCTCTAAGTCGCCTATTTTTTCACCAGTACCAATGAACTTTACTTTAGCACCAGAAACAGCTGTAGCAGCAAGAGATCCACCACCTTTAGCAGTACCATCAAGCTTTGTTACAACAACACCTGTTATGCCAACCAATTTATTGAACTCTTCAGCTTGCTTCTTCGCAGCCTGTCCAATATCAGCAGGAATAACCAAGAGAACTTCATCAGGTTTTATTATCTTGCCAAGCTCTTTCAGTTCTCTAGCAAGCTCTTTATCAAGAGCGTCTCTACCAGCAGAATCGAATATCAAAACATCTTCTTTAGCATTTTTCAATGCATTCCTAGCAATGTCTTCTGGTTTCTTTCCTTCGGCGTAGAATGCTGCACCAACTTTCTGAGCAAGCTGTTTAAGCTGTTCTTGTGCAGCTGCTCTATGTGTATCACATGCTACAAGTCCTGGGTTCAGTCCACGGACTTTGAACCATTTGGCTATTTTAGCAATACTTGTCGTTTTTCCTGATGCGAATAAACCAGCAACAAGAATTTTCTGCTTACCAATTTTTATTTCAGCTT
The DNA here is from genome assembly GCA_018818465.1 of Nanobdellota archaeon. GTDB lineage: Archaea > Aenigmatarchaeota > Aenigmatarchaeia > QMZP01 > QMZP01 > JAHIRU01. The sequence goes on along the minus strand of JAHIRU010000059.1, from coordinate 471 downwards.
TTTCCTCTCCCAAAAATGCAACTATTTCATCATAAAGTGTTTTAATAAAAAGTTCTTTCAGCGACAGGCCAGGAGGAAGCTTATCCTCAAGAACTTTTTTCTTAATATTCTTTGACAATTCAGCAACCATTGCTATGTCTACATCTGCTTGAATCAAGCCACGCTGCAATTCGTGGACAATCATTTCTACAGCTTCTTTATCCACCAAAGACATGCCTGCTATTTTTCTAAAAGTTCCTTTTAACGTGTCACCAAATTTTTTCAGTACCATACCAACGTATTAGAAAAAGAGGTTTAAAAACATAAAATTAGTATGAAATACTATTTATTCCACTCAAAAGAGCACTCACCATCTTGCTTGTTGATTTCTTTGACAATATTTTCTGCAGTCTCTTCTACACGAGACTGTAATTGTTTCACGTTCTTTCCATGACCTATTATTGTATATTCTGGAGCAGAGACATATCTTAT
>JAHIRU010000007.1 GCA_018818465.1 Nanobdellota archaeon | reverse complement strand
TTCTGCGCAGCGAACAAAACAGATGATGACGAAGGTAAAATTCTATTCAAGGCTTTGGGAAAGATAGAAACAGAACACGCATCTGTTTTCAAAAAGATACTAAAACTTTCAACCATACCAACTGCAGATGAACCTTGCTTCACCAAAAATAGAGATAATCTTGAAGAGACTAAAAAAAGAGAAATAGATGCTGTGCAGTTCTACAAAAGAGCAGCAAGCGAAGCAACAAATGACAGGATAAAGCAGATATTTCTGGCTTTTATGGAAGTAGAGGCAGATCATCTGGTGCTGGCCAACGAGAGGCTATTATGACAAAGATGAATGAAATATACAAATGCAACATTTGCGGAAACATAGTTGAAGTTCTGCACACGGGTGGAGGCACGCTTGTCTGTTGTGGTGAAAATATGCATCTAATGAAAGATAACACGGTCAACGCATCGAAAGAAAAACATGTTCCTGTTATCGAAAAAACAGAAAAAGGAATAACAGTGAAAGTCGGTTCAGTGGAGCATCCTATGGAAGATGCTCATTACATAGAGTGGATACAGATTCTAGCAGACGGTAGAGCAGGAAGAGTATTCCTAAAACCAGGCGAAGCACCAGAAGCAAATTTTTGCATTAAAGCAAAAAAAATAGAAGTAAGAGCATACTGCAATTTGCATGGTTTATGGAAGGGGTAATTTATACCTCCTCAACTAAATATAAAATATGGGTAAACTATTCCTGTCAAAAGCAGAGGCTAAGAAGGCACCAGAGATAAAAGGAAAGAATGGTCAAAAAACACTTCTTGCAATACTTTGCATAGTTGCTGTTATTTATGCAATTGTGGGCACAGTACTCTCGCAAGGCGAAACCCTTCTTTCAGCAGTGCTGATATTCATAATCTTTGGTTTGTTCGGCGGACAGCTGTTAGTGAAAAGAAACATCTTCAAATGGCAATACACCCTTCTATTGATTTTCTCTGTATGGGTTATACTTGCAAACAGCTTCTGGACAATACCTTATATGTTTGACTTGATCTATGAAGGATGGATGCCAACCATATTGTTAGAGCCGTTGATAGCAAACTTCGGATTCCTTGCAATTGCCGTACTATGCTATAATATTGCATTAAGAGGCGTTCCTATCAACAAGTGGTTCTCAACAAAATAACACTAAAAAGCGATAGGATTTATTCAATAATTTTTTTCTTTATAGCTGTTCCACCAGTGTTTTCAACAAGAAGATTCTCCAGTTCGTTAAGCGCTTTTTCAACACTTTCTTTTGTTATGCCCTTCACTCCTTGAATATGTACAACTATATTCTTTGTTTCAAGCGTAACAGGTGCGTATTTAGAATCTCTATATCTAACCAAGCAAAGAACCTTTTCATCATCAAATGCAGCCAGTTCACCTTTCAATAATTTCACTTCATCTCCCATAAAAGGCCAATATCTTTCCCCACCTTCGGTTAGTTTGTATATTATATCACCTTTAATATTGTCCTTATCCCATATACTGATAGTTAATCCGCTTTTAATTGATATTATGTTCATACAGTCAACCACCCGAGAAATATTTGGCAAATAACCTTTTTCTAAAATAAGATTTATTAGTATATTTGGACCAACATTTTTTGATTCTATAACACTGTCTACTGAATTTATGAATTCAGAATATGCTTTCAGTTCATCTTTATTCAAAAATGAATCAGGATTCTCTTTCACATTGTTTCTTAACGATTTTAATAATTTTTCCATTCCCTTATTTGGATTTTTTTTATTCTCCAGGTTTTCAATTACTAAATGACCGATAATCAAGCCTGAGTCCTTCAATTCATCAGAAATTCTAATTTCCATAATGTTTTATTCGATAAAATAATTATTAAAAGAAATATATACACTTCTAGGATTTATTTCTTACTCCTTATTATAATTATGCAAAAGCTAATCGAAGCAATTAACCAGCTAAAGAATAGTGAAGTGAAACAATTAGTTGATTCTAGAATTGCAGAGTTCAAAGAAATCAGAAAAAACGAGAACAATTCACTCTTCAAAGAGCTTTGTTTCTGCCTGCTTACAGCAAACTATAGCGCAGAAGGAGGTATAAAGATACAGAAAGAAGTAGGCAATGGTTTTATTACCCTATCCGAAGTCGAATTAAGGGACACACTAAAATCTCTAGGACATAGATTCTACAGTGCCAGAGCAGCCTACATTACACTTGCAAGGAGACATAATAAAGTATTAAAGATGTTCATGGATACTTTAGGAGAATACGCGTTAAGAGAATGGCTTGTTAAGAATGTTAAAGGCCTTGGATACAAGGAAGCCAGCCATTTCATGCGCAACACAGGATACAAAAACGTAGCTATAATTGATTTTCACATCATCGACCTCTTAGTAAGGCACAAACTAATAAAAAGACCGAACACACTAACATCAAAGAAATATCTAGAGATTGAAGGCGTCCTAAAAGAGATCGCAAAGCAAACCAATCTAAATTTGGCAGAACTTGATTTTTATCTTTGGTATATGGAAACTGGAAAGGTTTTGAAGTAGCGCCAACAATTAACTTTATATTCTACTCTTCTTTATTATACTGTTATGTCACGCAAACAAGAGGTATTGGTATTTGAGTGTAGTTATAATTTTGGTAAAGGAAATTCTACGCAAACTCTTATTAGCGCTCGAGATGAAAAAATCGCAGCGAAAAAATATGCAGATTTAGAACTTAAAGTGGATGGAGCCTATGTAAATCCGATTTTTGTTTCATTAAAACCCGCTAACAGCAAAACAAATAATAATGGTACATCCCATGAGATAACATACAGAAAGATGAGTTTATTTGAAAACATTTTTGGCACAAATGGAGAAATTGTTGAAGGAATAGATGGCAATTATGTAAAAATAGTAAAAGAACTTAATAATCAATTCTAATTCTTTATCATGAAAGAAGCCGACTTCTGGAAACCATTGAAAGACAAAAAAGTCCAGTGCCAGCTATGCCCTAGAAACTGTGTAATAGGAGAAGGAAAAGTAGGATTCTGTAATGTTCGTAAAAACAAAGAAGGTAAATTATATTCATTGGTTTATGGGAAATTTTGTTCTATAGCACTTGATCCGATTGAGAAGAAACCGTTATACCATTTTCACCCAGGAAGCCAAGTTTTGTCTTTAGCGACAGTAGGCTGTAATCTGCGTTGCAGCTTCTGCCAGAACTGGGAGATCTCCACGGCTAAGGAGATAAGAGGCCAGGACTTGACCCCAGAGCAAGTGGTTAGCATTGCAAAGGATTATAGCGCTTTGGGTATAGCTTATACCTACACAGAACCTCTAATTGCAATAGAAACTTACTTAGAGATAATGAAAATCGCACGCAAGCAGGGACTTTTCAATGTCTGGGTCTCTAACGGTTATACCAATCCAGAACCAGCCAAAAAAGCTGCTAAATATCTAGATGCTATTAATGTGGATTTGAAAGGAAGCAAAAAGATGTACAATGAACTTTGCGCAGTTCCAGACGACAAGCCGATTTACGAAGCACTAAAGATTTACAAGCAAAACAAGGTGCACATAGAGACGACAACTTTAATAGTTCCAGGATACAATGATGATGAAAAAACTCTCCAAGGAATAGTTGATTGGGTGAAACAAAATCTAGGAACAGAAACACCTATGCATTTTTCACGTTTTCATCCTGATCACAAATTAACAAACGTCCCACAGACGCCGATTGAAACAATTAAGAAGGCGCTGGAGATCGCAAAAAAAGCTGGAATTAAGCACGTTCATGCAGGGAATGTGCCTAATCTTTTATAAATATATCTCACAAAAAGATACCATGGAAGACAAAGACCTACAAGATCAAATAAACAAAAAGATGAAAAACGGATGGATTAAGAGCAGAATGATGATGGAAGTTCTTGCAATAGATCCAAAAAAGACAAAGGAAGCTCTTGAAAAGCATGTTGAGAAAATGGCTTCAGAAGACAGTATATTCGTTTACAGAAAAGACTTCAAGGAAGTTATTGAAACAGCAAGCCCATACAGAGACATACCAAAGGCTTATTCTGCTATTGTTGAACTAGAAGCACTGACAAAGGACATTGATACGCTTGTTTTCATTGTAATGAATTACGGACCGAGTAGCATCGAGATACTCGAACCAGAAAAAATGACCATAGACGCAGGAGAGATACAAGGCATGTTGGTATCGATATCAACAATGCTCCACAGATTTGCAGCATCTAGCGGTGGGCTGATGATAAAGGCTAGGGATAAACCACAATAAGTTAATTTTGTGACTATTCAATAGTAAAACCGAAACATTTATAAAGGCTGTTATTAAAGATATATTATGAGCAGAACAGCTACAGATATTATTAGTGATGGTTTAAGTTATGCCATTAAAGGTTCAGATGATGATTGGACATATATAGACGAAACTTTAATACCAAAACTTGAAAAAACATTAATAGAAGAAGGAACAGACGGATCTGAATATATAAAATCAGAAAAACTTCTCAGAAATGAAAACGATAATATAAGAGATTATGGTGGTACTGTTGCAACTTCTTTGTTTAAAACAAAATCATATATTCACTCAGAACATTCTAATTTATTGGAAGTGTTGAAAAGTGTTGCTTATGAAGATCCTGAAATCTTCCCAAAATTTAGGGCATCAACAGCTTTAGTTGAAGCTGATAAAAATAATCCAGAAAATGTTGATCTCGATATAGATTTTAATAAATTACTTGAAAATTTCAATGATGCTGTAAACGAAGATGATGAATTATCAGAAGTAGCTAATCCTTACATAGAATATGCTAGCGATAAAATTAAATAATAATCCTTGCATCAACTGCGACAGCGCCTTTAGAACTAACGAAAACAGGATTAAGATCCAATTCTTTTATTTTCTTTTCTTTTTCGATCATTTTTGAGACCTTTAGAAGAAAATCTTCGATAGCTTTAATGTTTACAGCTTTTTCTCCGCGGACGCCCTGAAGGATTTTGTAGCCTTTAATTTCTTTTATCATTTCTTGAACATCTTTGCGTTCTACAGGTATAAGTCTAAAAGTAACGTCTTTCATAACTTCAACAAAAATGCCACCCAAACCAAACATGATAACTGGACCAAACTGTGGATCATAATTTGCACCAATGATTGTTTCATGCCCTGATATCATCTGTTGCACTAGAACTCCATCTATTTTTGCACGAGGTTGCTTCCTCTTCACGTTTGCCATGATTTTTTTGAAAGCGAAACGAACTTCCTTTTCGTTCTCTAAACCGATCTCTATACCACCAGATTCTGTTTTATGTACGATATCCTTTGAAACAATTTTCAATGCAATTGGATAACCGATCGAATTGGCTTTTTTTACACATTCGTCTTCTGTCTTTACAATAGAATAAACAGGATATGGTATTCTGTACTTTCGCATTAACTTCAATGTATCAGCATCAGAAAGTTTAGGCATATTAATAATTGGATTTAGGTAATAAAATATATGGACCCCGACTACAAGAGACCGAAGATAACTTATGCTCTGATAATCATAAACATAGCCATATTCCTTCTAGTGTTCTCCATGCCAGAAGAGATGATGAACGCAGTTTTTGAAAACTTTGCGTTATCTTCTTCACAGATGGGAGAGGTATGGAGATGGTTCACATCTTTGTTCTTGCATGCAAGCGCTTCTCACTTATTTTTCAACATGATCGGTTTGTACTTCTTTGGTAAAGTACTAGAGAATGAAGTTGAAAAGAAATGGTATCTTTCCATTTTTTTCGTCGGAGGTCTTATAGGTAGTTTTGCTTTCATAATGACTAGTGGAATGCCTGTTGTGGGTGCCTCAGGTTGTGTTTTTGCTTTAATGGGTGCAGCAATGCTGCTTAATCCGGTTAAGCGCGTACACTTTTACATATTCCCCCTACCGCTTGCATTTGTAGCAATAATGTTTGCATTGACTACAACAATTGTGATTTATTTCCAGCCAGAAATGGGTGGTGTAGCCCACATAGCACATTTCGGTGGTCTAGCAGCAGGAGCAATATTCGCCTTCTTCCATGAACCCAAACGCGCAATGAAAGGTCTCTTAGTACTCATTATATGCGGAGCAGTACTGTTGATATTGGGTCCAGTGTTAGCTCTAATTACAGGTTTTGGTGGACTAATGCTTTCTGTTATTGATACAGTGATAGGAGCTGTGCTTTATACTATTGCAAAACTGCTGAGTTTTCTGTGGATTTAATTGTTTCATGTTGCATTTATTAGCCCACAATCCAATTTTTTGATATATATATTGTTGGGGTTTCCCACAATTGCGATGATTGGTCGCGTAGAGAATGATGGTCTATATGATATGCATATAGTCATCTTAAAATAGAGGTGATAGTATTGTTTAATTTAAATAAAGGAAGGCTTACTTCTAAATCTAATGCCGCTTTCTATATTGACGGACCGAATATAATTAGAAAAGAGTTTAATCTCGATTTAGACGAAGTTCGCAAATTAGCGCAAAGATACGGAAGATTAATGGAGGCTAAGGTTTTTTTGAATCAACATGCTTCAGATAAATTAATAGAGGCAATAGCCAATCAAGGATTTGAGCCAGTTGTTGTTCTTGGCGGAGAATCTGATGCAGATGTTGATGTTGCCCTGGCGGTAGCTGTTGTTGAAGCTGCTCACAACAAAGACATAGATACAATTATAATTGGATCAAGGGATGCTGATTATCTTCCTGCCCTGCAGGTTGCAAAAAAATACAACAAAAGAGTAGTTGTCATGGGAATAGAACCAGGCTTCTCTAAAGCCCTGCAGCACGTAGCTGATTATGTAGAGTTTCTTAATGGAAGAAACTCTCCTCCAAGAAGGCAACATTCCTGAAACTTTTTAAGCAGTTACAATAAACAAGGGGTATGAAGCTAGGAGTATTGTTCTCTGGCGGGAAGGATTCTACATACGCTTTATTCAAAGCTATGCAGAATGATGAAGTGGTTTGTTTAATTTCTGTTATATCAAAAAACAAGGAAAGCTACATGTTCCATACACCTAATATAGAAATAACAGATCTTCAAGCAGAAGCTATAGGATTGCCTCTTATAAAAAAAGAAACAAAAGGAGAAAAAGAAAAAGAGCTTGAAGACCTGAAAGAAGTGATAGAAGAAGCTAAAGAGAAGTATGAAATAGAAGGCATTGTTACAGGCGCAATAGAATCTGTCTACCAATCAGAAAGAATACAAAAAATATGCAATGATTTAGAATTGAAATGCATCAATCCTATATGGAAAATCAATCAAGAAAAACTTCTAAAAGAGCTTGTCGAGAAAAAATTCAAAGTTATTGTTTCTGGTGTTTTTGCATACAAGTTAGATGAGAGCTGGCTTGGAACAGAGATAGATGAAGATGCAATAAAGAAACTTGTGGAATTAAAAGAACAATATCAAATAAGCCCTTCGGGTGAAGGCGGGGAAATAGAAACGACTGTTCTTGATGCGCCTTTCTTCAAGAAGAGAATAGAGATTTTGGAATCCGAAAAAAGAATGGATAATGATTCTGGTGTATTCTTAATAAAAAAAGCTAAACTTGTAAACAAATGATTAATAAGCAATGACTAATTATTATTATGACTGGCAAAAAAGCTGTCATTGCTTTAGGCGGAAACGCTTTCTTAGAAAAGGATCAAAAAGGAACTTTTGAAGAGCAGATAAAAAATGTAAATAAAGGTTCTAAAGAGATAGTCAAGCTAATCAAAAAGGGATGGCAGGTTGTTATAACCCATGGTAACGGTCCTCAGGTTGGCGCTATCCTAATGCAACAAGATGCAACTAAAGAAGTTCCTGAAATGCCTATGTACATCTGCGGAGCAGAGAGCCAGGGTTTAATGGGTTACATGTTATGTGAATCTCTAGGAAACGAGCTACGCAAGAATGGGATCAAAAAAGATGTTGTTACTTTCTTAACACGTGTTGTTGTGGATAAAAATGATCATGCTTTCAAGAATCCAACTAAGCCGGTTGGCTCATCATACAAAACAAAAAATGGATTGCCTAAGGACTGGACAGTAAAAGAAACCTTCCGCGGCTTTAGGCGTGTTGTTCCATCGCCTGATCCAAAAGAAATCATTGAGGCTGAAACAATCAAACGAACTGTTCCAAACGCTATCGTGGTCGCATGTGGTGGTGGAGGAATACCTGTTTTCAGAAAAGGGAAAGAGATACTCGGTGTTGATGCTGTTATAGACAAGGACAAAGCGTCAGAACTCTTAGCACGAAACATAGGTGCTGATACCTTAATCATACTTACTGACATAAAATCGCTCTACCTCAATTGGCGCAAAGAGAACGAGCAAAAGCTTGGAACAATCACTCTCCAAGAAGCCAAAAAATACTACAAAGAAGGCCACTTTTTGTCTGGTTCAATGGGACCAAAGATAGAAGCCAGCATTAATTTTTTAGAAAATGGTGGCAAACGCGTCGTTATTTGCCTCTTCGAAGACCTGGAAAAAGCATTAGAAGAAAAAGCCGGTAGTATGATAAAGAACTAATTTTGAGCTCGAATAAAGCTTTATAAACATATATTCGTTACTTTTATTTAGTGATAAATATGTTGAAGGAATCGATATCAAGAGCGGTTGAATTTTCAAGCAGAATAGGAGAAGTTGACAGTAAAATTGTAGTCTTAGATGCAGATGAAAAAGGATTGGTTTTGTATTCTAATGAAAAATTATACGGATATGAGCCTGATAATGGTGTTTTTGCTAAAAGACTTGATTATGATCAATTAACAAATAAGCAGAAAGAGTTTATGGAAATATCCGCTGATCGTGGTCCTGAATCAAAAGATTTTGGATCTGTTGATATAAATGAAGCTGCTTTTGAAAAAGATATTTTAGGTGTTAGGAAAAGAAACGCCAGCATACTTGAACATTACTGTTTTATACCTACCAAAGAAGCTGCAAATTTAATTTTAAGTGAAAAATACGGATATAGATTGAAAGAACTTCTAGATTCTGATATCGTTTACAACTATCCGATTGATATATTATTAGTGCACAAGCTTCTTCACGGAGCATTAGGATTCAACGGAAGAGCTGACCTTTGTAGAGAACTGGAACAAAGAGGATACATTGAAAAGGATATTGATTATGGTGTTGTTGATGAATTATTTTCAAAATTAGGTGACATTTTTTATCTAAAGGAAAATAATTCAGAATTTGCCGATAAAAGAGAAGCTAAAAATTTAAGAGAGGCTCAAAATTTTAGGAATAGAAAAAAAGAAGATGATATGGATGCATATATTCATGATTATGCATCAAAGCTTTATTTCCAAATAAAAAACGATCGTAATGTCTGGCCTTTCGTCAAACTTATGTTTTCAGAGCCATACGATGGTTAACTATTATAAAACTAGTTTTCGGAAGTTCGTCCGACTTTGGAGGATGAACTCCTTTCGGATTAAACCCTTTCTTGAAAAGGGTTTAGAGGAGAGGGTGAGGAATAGCTAAACCATTCCTCACTCACTTTTTACTCCTTATCTGCTTATTACAGGAATGCCCAAATCTCTTGCAAAATCTTCTCTACCAGCTTGTTCTTCCATTGCTATTGGGCCTAAAATGTAAGGGGACTTGATTCCAGTTACTATTGTAATGACCCTTATTTTTCCTTTGAATGTTGGGTCAATTCTAGAACCCCAAATAACCTGCGCTTCTGGATCTAGCTGTTTTGATACGTATTCACCTACTAGGTTAACTTCATCTAGTTTCAGATCCTCACCACCTGTTATGTGGATTAAAGCTCCTGTTCCGCCTTCATAGTTAACTTCTAGAAGTGGATTGGCCATAGCTTTCATAACAGCTTCTTCAGCCTTGTTCTTGGTATCTGATTCACCGAATCCAACGCTTGCTACACCACCAGAATGCATTATTGTCCTTACGTCTGCGTAATCTAAGTTAACCAAGGATGGTGTTGCGATTGTTTCAGTTACACCTTTTATTATTGTTGATATTAGGTTGTCTGCTACGCCAAAAGCTTTTTGTAATGGCAAATCGCCTGCTATCTTCAAAAGACGGTCATTTTCTATTACCATAACAGTATCACAGATCTGTCTCATCTGATACAAACCATCTTCTGCTTTGCCCATTCTTGCACCTTCTATTTTGAAAGGCAATGTTACGCAGCCTATTACAATAGCTCCCATTTCTTTTGCTAATTTTGCTATTACCGGTGCTGCACCTGTGCCTGTTCCTCCACCAAGACCGCAAACAAGATAAAGCATATCACAGCCATCTAACAATTTCTTTATTTCTTTCTCAGATTCTTCTGCAGCCTTTTTGCCTGTATTAGGATATCCTCCTGCGCCAAGACCTCTAGTGAGATCTCTTCCTATCAATAATTTTTTATCACACTTGCTGATGCTAAGATGTTTTGCATCAGTGTTAATTGCTATTGTGTCTGCTCCTTCTACACCCATTTCAGTGAGCCTTGTTACGCAATTGTTTCCTGCACCACCAACACCTATAACAAGTATTTTAGCCTGCAAACTGTCAAGACCAAATTCATCCATTACAGCTTGATCTATGTTCTCAACTGGTGATTGCTGCACTAGATGTGTTGTTGGAGTTGCTGGTGGTATTTCATTTGAGAAGCCACCAAAACTGTCGTTTCTAACTGTTGGCTCTTCGATGGTTCTCATTTCATTTTCAAACACTTTTTGAATAATCGAATCCATTTGATTCACCTCTCCCCTTTTATTTTAAGGCCAATCCAAACCGATAGCCTATAAACATATACTCAAAAACATACATCCCAGTGCAGAATAGTTTTTAAGTATGTTTTACCAAGTATATACATAAAACTAGCTTTGTATCCAATTCCCCAATTGGATAACCAAATTCACTAATGTTCGGTTCAAAAACGCTTATTCGATCCCCATCGAAAGAGCATCTGTTTCTTAGATACTAAAAATCTGTGCAAACAATGTAGTTATTATTAGGTTTTATGGTATATAAATGTTAAATTTTAAGGGATATGATAACTATCTTTCTATTATATCGTTTCTACTAACACCGGTTGATAAATATCTTATATTAAAGCCACAAACATCTTCTATTATCTTAACTACTTCATGGTACTCTCCTGATAATTTTTTCCAATCTGTTTCACCGCAAATATCCTCATGACATATAGGGAGATCCATTAATTCTGGTTCATGTTTTGAGCATTCTTCATATAAAGCCCTTTCCTGTGGAACATGATGTATAATACCATTTCCTGTATTGTAACCTGTTATAATTTTTAAAGGAACTCCTCTCATTTTATCAAGCTTTGTTAGAACAACAAAATCAGGGTCTGTCATAGTTGCGGCATATTTTCCAGCGACGCCATCAAAATAGCAGACATCTCTTCTAAAACCAGTTGTAGCACCAAATTCTGCGTCTATTTCACCCTTTTTGCCACTGACAATTTTTGCAATTTCTTCTGGTAGTAAGCCTATTCTTGGCGCATCACCAACCCTTGAAGGAATTGCTTTCATGACCATGATTCTTTCATCAACAGGATAAGGTGTTTCGTGGGGATTGGAGGCAGTATTTCCCTGAGGACCGTGGTCAATTCCTAGCAGAAATCCCTGCGCACCCTCACATAACCAATCACCTTTTTTATTTTTTCTCAAATCAAATTCATCCACAATAAAATCTTTCAGAAACTTTCTTGAAGGATTAAGCAATTTCAGATAAGCATTGGCATCTAATGGAACAGAAAGATTGAAATCTTCAGGCAAATCTCTATTCAATAAATACATGTTTCTCTTTAGTTCATCTTTTAATATTTCAGTAAAATAATCATCCACAAAATCTGCCATTCTTATTCCATCATAATTATATTTGTCAGCAGCTGTCTGTGCAATGCCCCTGCGCGTTGAAACTCTTTTTCCCTTTCTGTGTTCGTCTAGAGCGTTCCTGTCAATATGATAAGGCAATGTTATGTTTACCCTTCCACTTATACCAAAATTGTCTGGTGTAATTTCTATGCCATGTTCATTATGAAGATTTTTAATTTCTTCAACCAATTTAACAGGATTGATATACACCTTTGAAAGCAGATAATTCATTATTCCGGGTGTCAGTATGCCTGATGGTATTCCGTGTGATTTTATTGCTCTACCATCTTTTCCTAAAAAAGTGTGCCCGGCATTTGTCCCGCCTTGATATCTAACAACAGCCTCTAAATTTTCCATTTGAGCTGCAAAATAATCAACTATTTTGCCCTTTCCTTCATCACCAAACTGGCCTCCATACACAACCCTATCCATTTACTCACCAACCACCTGCACACCGTGAGGTTTTGCTATTTGTTTTGCCCTCTCAGAGAGTCTTATCAGAACAGCCCTTTTCCTGTACTCCTTAAGATTTTTGCATCCGGCATGAAACAATGCCTCTCTCAAAGTTTTTGTGAATGTTTCAAGTCCTGGCTTGAATTTGCCTTTGTAGGAAACAAGACCGCTAATGCCCTGGAACGATGCAATAGAATCAGAGCCTATAGGCAATGAATACCTTTTCATATCTCCTGTGGTTTCAAAAGCTTCCCTTGAAGCTTCACCGTATATTTTTACACCGACAATATTACCGTTTCTTTTTATCTTCTCTCCAGCAGATTCATCAAAACTGCCGAAAAGCTTTCCTCCCATTAAGCCATCAGCATGTGTCATAGCAACAGTCATGTTGCCTGTGTTTTCTATTCCACCATCAACTATAACTGGAACGTACTTTCCGTTACTCTGCGCATATTCATCTCTTCTATTGCAAATTTCAATAAGTGCCCAGAGAGGAGGTGCTCCTATACCAAGAACCTGGTTAGTTGTGCATATTGAACCTGGACCCATGCCTACTTTTATAGCATCAGCATCTGCTTCTACAAGATAATCAAATGCTTCAGAAGTGACTACATTTCCTGCGCATATAGGAGGGCCATTAGGAAATAATTCTTTGTATTTTTTAACAAGCTCTATTGCAAACGATTTCAAGGCGTCTGATGTATCGATAAAAATCATATCAACACCTGCATCAGTCAATGCTTTAGTTCTTTCTTCCCATCCAGGATGCGTATCAATAGCAGCTCCCACTTTGTAAGATTCTTCCTTTTGCATAAACACAACCTTTGAGAGCCTTTCCATATCATCAATAACAGGTATGATTCTATGTTTCTTTTCATCAAAAATTCTTCTCATTTCTTCGATATCCATGTTTTCAGTAAAAACATCCAAAGCACGATTACTTGATTCATCTTTAAACGATTCCATCACTTTTGTTATTGCTATGTCAGCATTCATTCTATCATGCTTGCTTGGGGTATAGACAAACATTCCTACTAAATTCATCTTTTTTGTAACAACCGGCATGTTGGAATGACCATATTCTCTTGCTTTTTTAGTAGCATCACCAAGTTTTTCATTATCAAAAAGAATAACAGGATCTGTTATGGATTCCATTTTACCAGGTTTTATTTCATTCTCTTTAACATATCTTACAATTTCAGCCTGCTTTTCTATGCTCAGACCCCTTGGAGCAACAGCCATCATGCCAGCTTTGCCAGCTGCAAGCGCCATTTCCTTTCCTGTTATAGATCTCATAGCAGCTGTAAAGAATGGCAAACCAAGCTTTATTCCACATATCTCTGATCTCAAATTTACAGATTCTGGTGAAAGAGTGTCTTCAGGTAAGCCTGGAAGAACTAAAAAATCATCAAAAGTTGAGCCAATATGATCGCCAATAATTTTAGCCATGAATTAACATAGATAAAAAATTTTATAAACCCATCAATGTAAAGATGGTTTATATGAATTACGAAGAGCTTCTCGCACGTGGATTGAAGAAGGTTCCGCAGAAAAAAGGCAGCGGTGAGAGGTTTGAAATGCCCAAGGCAAAGCTGTTGAAGCAGGGTCCAAAGACAATTTTCATTAATTTCAATGAAGTTATAAGCAAATTAAGACGTGATAAAAAGCATTTTTTAAAGTTTCTATTAAAGGAGCTTGCTACATCCTTTGAAGAGAAAGACAGCAAAATGATATTCCAGGGAAACTTTCCTGAAGACCAAGTCAATAGAAAAATAGAGTCTTATGTGAAACAATACGTAATTTGCGAAAAGTGTGGTAGACCTGACACAAAAATAGCACAAGAAGGCGATTTTGTTTTCCTTGTATGTGAGGCATGCGGTGCCAAACAACCTAT
>JAHIRU010000058.1 GCA_018818465.1 Nanobdellota archaeon | reverse complement strand
TGACATAAACCCAATAAGGACGAAGCTACTTGAAGTGGGTGGAGAATACCTGGCTAATGATCTGCCGAGCGGAAAAACTGTTTATCTTCCAAACGCTGTTTTACTGTCAGAACCTCTTTTCAATTATACTAAAGATTTCAAGTATGTTTGGGTGGATATTATATTCCAACTCACCTATGAAACAGATTTTGATTTCGTCAAAAAGAAAACAGATATTATAGTCAAAAAACATTTGAAAGGTGATACGAGAAAAATAGAAAAGAGCTACTTGAGAAGTGCGAAAAAGTTGAAGGTTCAGAAAAAGAGGTTTAAATTAATAAATTTCACAATGGAGCCTGCACAGAGCTGGATAGATTTCAGGGTAATATTCCCAGTAGATCCTATAGACCAGTCAAGAGTTATATCTAGTGTCACAGAAGAAATTCTAGAAATGTTCAACAAATATCCAAGAAAGGTAGGGTTTCCAAGAGGAAGATCTAGGTAGATCTAATCCATCTAGGACCTTTTTCAGTATCTTGAACTGTAATGCCTTTTTTCTTAAGCTTTTCTCGAACAGAGTCTGCTTTATCCCATTCCTTTGTTTTTCTGAAACGTTCTCTGGCATCAATAAGTTGTTTTATTTCACCTTTTGCGTCCCTATACGAATACCAGATCTTTGGTTCTAAATCCAAACCAAGAACTTTATCAAAATGAAATATTACCTTTAATGCAGAGTTAGCATTTGCTTTGCTCATGTGTTCTTTTGAAAGAAGTTTGTTAACCTCTCGCATGAAGTAGAAAATATCGCCAAGCGCTAGTGATGTGTTCAAATCGTCATCCATATGCTCTTCGAATTTCTTTCTGACACCATTTACTAGTTTATCAACTTTTTTGCTACTTTTACCCTGTCTTACATGCTTGAGTTCGTTAACAAAATCCTGCATTCTTCTAACAGAAGCTTCTGCAGCTTTCAAAGATTCTTCTGTTAAATTTAATTTTGTTCTGTAATGTGCTGATAACAGTAAATATCTTATTGCCCTCGGAGTGTATCCTTTATCTACTAGATCGCGAAGTGTATAAAAATTACCAAGACTTTTTGACATCTTTTTTCCATTAATCATCAGATGTCTTGTATGCAACCAGTATTTTACAAAGGGTTTTCCTGTTGCTCCTTCTGATTGAGCTATCTCACATTCATGGTGCGGGAATATGTTATCTTCTCCACCAGTATGTATGTCTATGGTTTTTCCTAAATATTTCATAGACATAGCAGAACATTCTATGTGCCATCCAGGATATCCCTTGCCCCAAGGAGAATCCCATTGCATTATATGTGCTGCATCATGAGCCCATAGAGCAAAGTCACGAGGATCCTTTTTATCTGCTTTGGCTTCCAGACGTGCACCAACTTTCAGCTTGTCTATTGTATTACCAGAAAGTTTTCCGTATTTTTTGAATCTTTCAATAGAAAAATAAACCCAACCATTGGCAAAATAGGCATAACCTTTCTTCATTAGTTTGTTTATGAGTTCCTGCATTTCTTTGACGTGCTTCGTGGCTCTAGGATAGACATCAGCCCTTTTCATGTTCAATTTTTTCATGTCCTCGAAAAAGGTTTTGGTATAGAAATTGGCTATTTGGTAAGGATCTTTTTTTTGTTCCTTTGCTTTTTTCTCTATCTTGTCCTCACCACTGGCATCTGCTTCTTCGTCAAAAGTCATATGCCCGACATCAGTAATATTCATGACTTGCTTAACCTTGAAACCTTTAATTTCAAGATACCTGCGCAATAGATCAGCAATCATATAGGATCTAAAATTGCCTATATGCGAATAATCATAAACAGTTGGCCCGCAGTTGTACATTGTTACTTCCATCTTACTACTAATCTGTTTAAACAGTTCCTTCTTCTTCGTTAGAGTGTTGTAAAATACAAGCGCCATAATATCAATTAATTATTCACTAAAATGATTAATAAGCTATAATATCTCTTTAAGTTGACAAAGATGAAAGGACACGAACAGCTATTTGATAATAGCGTTTCATTCATGTCCAAAAAAAATAATTCGTAATGCCGTGTTTAGATCTCCTTAAACGTAAGTCCTACTAAAGTAGGACTGAAGAATTTTCTAATATCATTCCCATATTGAACAGTAATGATAACAGAATTTCTTTTTTCTATCGATCTTATTGGACCGATATCATCAAACAATCTCGTGTTTGAATTGTTAGGATCTTCCTCCACGTATGTGATAGTTCTTCTCTTTGTTCGTATAAAACGCGGAATAAAGAGATTTTCTGGAGGTCTGTCTCCTTCTGGTTTTGCTTCTGCTATTCCAATGATAGCATTTTTCCTTCTTCCTAGAGAAATTGCAGTAATAGCAGCTAATTCCTCTTTTGTTATTTCAGTTTTCATGAATCTCCTTCCTTCGACTTTTTTAGATAAGGTAAAATTTATGCAAAACTACTCAGTTTTGCCGTTTTTGGAAAATATGTGTTCCAGATTATCCGCTCCTTTGATTTTGTTGAATGGGTTCTCTGATACGCCACTTTTATCATCGGGGCGGTGCATTACTCTCCACTTTTTTGGGGGATATTCATAAACAAGTTCAAGTGTGCTTATTCGCTGCTGATCCTGCACCATCAATATCCACATATCACCATTCCATTTATATCCGATAACAATACCAGAATAATCAAGCGAGTTATTCTTGTATGTCACATTTGCTCCGAATGGAAATTCTCTAGTGATATCAGAGAATTCACATTTATCAGCATAAATATAAAAGTGAGATTCCCCGTTATCGATATATAACATTGGCTGACCATTTGAATCAATTTTGTAGCCAATAATCTTTCCTTCTACTACACCATTTGTTACAATGTAGCGCAAAGGAAATTTTAATGCAATCTCCCTTTCTTTTTGAATTGATATGTTTTCCGCGTCGGTTATGACGCGTTCATCATTAGAAATAGTACACATTTACGAATCTCCTGTAAATTGAATAATTTGAATAAATTTGACACGATTTATTGTGTCTGAAAAATTCTTTCTACGTCCTCCTTTATTAGAGGCGTAGTCACATACTTGTCCACACAACTGAATGTGGACGTGATCATTGTATAAATGATCCAAAACACTAAAAGCAAAACAATTGTTATAGATTTAATCATATACTCCTCCTAAAGAGTATAAGATGGATAAAATTTCATCTAAACCGTTTCATATGCAAGCAACTTCTCTCGCAAACACAAAAGACATCTTGTCTTTCGCGACCTTTGAGATTGATTTAGTGAACATTATTTTAACCCGTTTGAACGAGTTAATTATGATACAATAAGCATATTTCTTGGTTGCGCAAATATATAAAGCTTTTTCATATTTGTTTCAACGTCTGTACATAATACCCCCTTTAGTTGACAAAATTAAAGAAAAAAGCACCGACCCGTTGAGATCGATGCAAATAAACATTACGATGAGATTTTAGTTTTGTCTGGGATTGTTTGCCCACAACTCATTCGCAGTTTTTGTTGATTCTTTGTTGTTTCGATCAACAACCTTAACAGTGAATGTATTCTTTGCTCCCACAACTTTTAGTGGATTTCCTTTCCCATCAAAAACAGGCATACCATCTTTGATTTCTTTTAAATCTTTGGTTAAAATAATCATTTTATCTCCCATATAACCTGTTTTAAATAATAATTTCCCTCATGTAATTATATTTATAAACAGCATATAGGAACGATCTTTATCCTCCTAAATAAGATGTAAATTTGAATTGTTGGCAGAGAATCGAGCGGTGAAAAAAAGAAAACATGCAGAACCATTCGCATCTCCTTCTGATATATATTTATGTGTAATATGCATCCATTGATGCCTTTAGACGTACATGACATGAGTTTAATCACGTCAATAAAGTACAGGTATTAATCATGAAAATAAACAAACAATTAACAATTGTACGAAAGCTTATTTATAATTTATGTGAAAAAGAACCTACAAGTTGACAAAACCAAGCAGACACAGATCAATAATACCGAGGTGATATTATGAAAAATCTATTCCTTGATAGATGTTGTTTTGATCTGTGTCTTTTATATTGAGCATTGATGTGCTTTAATTTCAAAAAGAGAACAGATTATAATCACACATTCTCCCGGAATTGTGGTAGATCCGTTTCTGTCAATCAGAACCCTATAACAAATATGATATGCTTATTTGGTGTTGGAAACTGGTTTTCCGATAACAATTCCACGACCAAGGAATCTTTCAAGAATCCTAGATAACATCTCTGCGTCATCGTCAGAAACTTTGCCATCTTTAATTAAAATCAAAGGTTCCCCGAAAATGAATTTACCGTACCTCTCTTCCGATTTTTTTCCTTCATTTTCATGGCCAGCTAATTTAATTTTCACTGATCCGTTGAAAATTGAAAATCCTTTTCTTTGATCCTCTTCGCTTAGTTTTTCATGTGTCTTTTTCATTCATGAATCTCCTTCTTGAATTTGATAAAAAATTAAAGAAAAATTTATGTAAACTTGCTGCTTTTGAAGTCATGGGACGTTTATACCAAGCAAGATAAGCTGTCTTGTATGGGATTTTGTATATGATATGATCATGAAATATGTGAAAATTGTTGCGAACAGAATCAATTTATGTATTAGAGACTATTTAAAGATTATGTCCACTGCTAAGCTGTTTTATGAGGATTCTTATCTTAAAGAAGCAGAAGCCATTGTAGTTAAGGTAGATGGTGAGAAAGTGTGGCTTGACAAAACCATCTTCTTTGCTTTCTCTGGCGGTCAGGCATCTGATAACGGCACAATCAATGCGCAGTTCATAAAAGATCTCCAAAAAGAAGGGAATGATATAATACACTTTATTGAGAAACCTGAGTTCAAAAAAGGAGATAAAGTTCTTCTAGTTCTTGATTGGGGGAGGCGCTATAATCTTATGCGCCTGCACAGCGCAGCGCATATTGTATACCTTGTCTTGCGTAAAATAATAGGAGAAAAGAAGCTCATTGGCTCTAACATACACACAGACAAAGCAAGAATAGATTATAATCTCGAAGACTCTATAGGAGAACATCTTCCAGAGGCAGAACGCAAGACAAATGAGCTTATTGATGCTGGTCTTGCGATAAAGACCTGGGAAGACCAGGAGAAAAAAGGCAAGTTCTGGTGGCAGTTGGATATTGATGAAAAAGAAGGCTCGCAAGAGTTTGGAGAAAAACTTCCATGCGGAGGAACCCACCCAAAAAACACAAAAGAAATCGGCCACATCAGACTGAAGAGAAAAAACTTAGGCGCTGGGAAAGAAAGAGTTGAGATAACTCTATCCCTATAAATATACAAGAATAATAAAACATTCCAATGATTGATATCATTGGAATGATTCAGCATAAATGTTTTTTTACCAGCCTCTGAAATTTCTTTTTTTTACGGTTTTGTTGGTACTATCGATGATTGCAATAGTTATTTTGTTCTTTCCTATTATTCCTAATTGTTTTAAACGTCTTTTTATCTTTCTTGAAATTTCAACTACGATTTTGTTTGTTACATTCTCTTTACTTGGAATGCAAATGTCGAGATTAACTATATCTCCACAATCATCAGACGGAAGACGTAAAAATATTCTGTTTGTTTCGAAAATCTTGTTTTTATTGAACACCTCTCTTAAATCTTCTGAAGGATTTAAATTATTAGTTCCTTCAACAGTCACAGAAACATCCGAATCTCTCATGATATTTACCTCCCTAGATATTTTTAAAATTAGAAGAAATGCTTAGAATTCTATTTTTAATCTATCCAATCGTCTTCGAGTGGATAAAGTTTATTATATTGATTAAATTCAGAATCGCATGAATCTGCTACCACTCATGAGATTGTTGGTTAAATATATGAACACTGTTATTTAAAGGGATTTTTTATTCCACTAGATTAATATATTATATATGGAACGCAGACGCGTTAAATTGCCTAGACATGAGTATGGTAAATCTGAATACAGGCCCTCCAAAGAGTACAGACTCTATATGAGGCAGCATAGAAAACCATACGGTTGGTACGAGAAGCTTGCGCACCTGTCAGGAAAATTCTTGAAGATTGATCCAGGTAAAAAGGAAAAAGAAAGATTAGAAAGCGCTATTATGTTTACAGGGCTTCGCGTGAAAGCAGAAGAAGTAATGTCGCTTTTTATCATGAACATTGTGTTTTTTGCTTTGATATCTGTTAGTGTTCTCACTAGTGCTTATCTGGTCGCTGGCCAGATAACAATGATTAACCTGATCGCAATGATGGGCATAATAATGCTCGGTGCTCTGGTAGGATATTATTTTTACAGATATCCAATCAACAAGGTAAAAATTCTAAGAATACAAGCCAGCTCTCAAGCGGTTCTAGCTATTCTGTATATGGTTATATCAATGAGGATTTCACCGAACCTGGAAAGGGCGTTATATTTTGCTGCGAGCAACATATCAGGCGCACTGGCATGGGATATGAGACAGCTAATCTGGGATATAGAAATGGGCAAATATTATTCTGCTCATGTTGCATTGGATTCATATATAGAAAAATGGAAAACAGAGAATGAAGAGTTTGCAGAATCCTTGCGTCTAATACGTGAATCTGAAACACAGATTTCAACAAGATCAAAAACTATTCTCGATGAAGCGATTAACATAATTCTTGAAGGCACTCAAACCAGAATGAAGCACTATGCACAGGATTTGAAACTGCCTGTTATGGTAATCCATATGATGGGCATAGTACTGCCTGTGCTTGGAACTGTTATGACTCCATTAGTTGCTGTATTCATGTCGAACATGGTTACGCCATTGCATCTAATAGTCGGTTATAACATAGTTCTTCCTATAATTCTGATTTGGTTCATAAACATGGCACTGAGTAAAAGGCCTATAACAAGCTCTAGGATAGACACTAGGCATCATCCGTTGATACCTCCAAGAGGAACAATGTTAGTTGGCAAAAGAGCTCTGCCGGTATTACCGTTTGCTATAATTGCAACACTTTTGTTGCTGATACTGCCGATTAATTTTTTCATGCAGTATCCAGAGATACTTCTTTCAGGACAAAATGTTATGGCAGAAGGCGTAGTGGTAATGCAGCATGACATAGGTAGTCTGTTGATGTCAATGATGGTTGTTTTGTCTGTTGCTGTAGGATTATCAATATACTGGATATTAAGTAATTTTCAAAAAATCAAGATTGAAGAGAAAATACAGAAAACGGAAGATGAATTCGGACTCGCGCTTTTCCAATTAGGCAATAAAATATCAAGCGGTGCACCTATAGAAGTTGCTATTGAAAAGGGAATAGAAGACATTAAAGACCTTGAGATATCAAACCTATTCAGAATAGTTTTGAGAAACATAAGAATGTTGGGCATGACTTTTGAACAGGCATTCTACCACCCAGAAGCAGGTGCTCTAAGATACTATCCATCTGCCATGATAAAAAACATTATCTATGTCATAACAGACACTGCAAAAAAAGGTGTTAGCTATGCATCAGAGAGCATGCTAAGAGTGGCTAATTATCTGAAGAATATAAAAACTACGCAGGAATATATTAGGGACCTATTAGAAGATACATCATCATCAATGAAATTTCAGGCATACCTTCTAACACCACTAATAACAGGCCTTATCGTTGCAATGGCTCAAACAATAATGAAGGTTCTAGTTACACTCGGAACCTATATAGACGGTCTTGGCATAGCTGGTGAAATGGGTTTATTGGATATGCAGAACATGTTCATTAACTTAGAAACCAGCATGTCTCCTGAATTATTCCAGATGTCTATCGGTTTTTATCTAGTTGAGGTTATAGTAATCTTGGGAATATTCTTAACAAAAATAAGCAAGGGCGATAACAAAACATTCCAGTGGTACACAACAGGCAAGCTGTTGATAATCGCTATCATTATTTACCTGTTTGTTGCATTAGGATCTTCGGTAATGTTCACAGACATAATAAATCAGGCACTATCAGGATTAGGAATTTTAACTTAGATTCATTTGTGAGCAAAAACAACAGTTACTTCTTTGCTTGTTACTTTTTCTACCCGTGCAAAACCTACACGAATCATCTGAATGATATCTCCAGGCTTTAGTTCTTTCATTGAATTCTCACCAATCGCAGTGATTTGGTTTCCTGGCATCAATATCTTTACGTTCACATTAGGCTCTGAAACCCACTGTATTTTCTGTGTTTTTGGGCTGAATTTATTATAATCCTTCGCTAAGGTTGTTTTTTTGTCAATTTTTACATTAAACAGCTCCATCAATCTTACTTCCTTTCCCTTGAAGGTTTTAGCATCGCTCTCAGATATGTAGACATGTTTTCCTAAAGGAACTGTTTTTGTGGCTGGTTTTTCAGGATGTTTCTGTATTTTAAGATTTCCGCCTTTTTTCATTTTAGCTTGTTCTAGTAAATTTTCTATTTTTATTACCACAGGGCTTATCACAACCATGCATCTGTTTGCTATAGAATCAACAACTTTTCTGTTTGCGTTCTCTAGTTTTTCAAATTCAAACTTTATGTCTGTTTTTGACAGGCCACACCCTAATGCACACTGCCTGAATGCTTCTGGCTGGAATCCTCTGCGCAACAATGCCTGCACTGTGCACAGTCTTGGATCATCCCATCCGCTTACTTCTTTTCTTTCAATCATCCCTTTGATGTCTCTTGTGTGCAGCTTTTCTCCTGGAAAGTAGATCATGCCAAAATTTATGAAGACTGGCATTTTCCATCCCATAATTTTGTATAATTTTTTCTGTATACTGGTGTTGTGTTCATGCTCCTTTCCACGAAAGACATGTGTGATCTTTTCTTTGTAGTCTTCAACAGT
>JAHIRU010000057.1 GCA_018818465.1 Nanobdellota archaeon | reverse complement strand
TGATCCTGCCTAATAGGCTCAATTGGTTCATAGATGAAAACGAGAACTTCACGATCACCTTTCTTTATCCTGATATGTGAAGGTGTCGTTGTTTCTTTTGTAACAGCGCTTGATATGACATTTATCTTTCCGTCTTGTTTTTCTAGAGTGATTTCTCCTTTAAGGGAATTGATTTTATGTGTAAGCGGGATGTCTGGATAAACAATCTCTTTTTCAAAAAACTTTCCTTCTCTTGATGAACCTGTGACTGATAAAATATCTCCTATAGGAGGATCGTCCTTACTTACAATTTCTATACTGCCTGTCTGATCTTCCAAAACAAAACCGTTTTGTGCACGCTGTTTAACAACACCTATAATATTTGATGTTGATGAAATATCCATTGTCTTGTTTATAGACGTTGCGTTTAATTTTTTTGTTAAAATGTTCCTTATGCCTTCATATTTTTTGTTGTAATAATCAATAAAGTCTTTTGGTATCATCTGTTTTTTCTTTTTGAAGCTTTTGATAATAATTTCGATCTGTTCCTTGGTTATTGGTTTGGTTGTTATTTCAAGTTTATTTTCTTCCTCTTTATTATATTTAATTGTTTTGTCTTCTTCTGGTTTGATGTGTTTACTTAGGATTTCTTCGTAATTGTATTCATCTATCTCCTTCAATTCTTGTGGAGATAACAAAACTCCTTTTTCCATAAAGATTTTTATTATATCCTTTTTTTCCAAAATAACACATCCGCAACTGATTTTTATTTAAGTAAATAGCCGTCAGCAAGTATTTGTTTTATGTTATTCAATGTTGTTTGTGGGAGCTGCAAATTTATTTCTCTTGTACGGCCGTATCTTCCTTTGGAAATAACACGGGCGTTTATCACACCAAGCATGTCAAGCTCTCCTATAAGATCTGTTATCCTTCTTTGTGTAAGCTCTTTCAGTCCTGTTTCAGATGCTATTGATTCGTAAACAGAAAATATATCACCTGTTTGTACACCCTTACGTCCAGCATCCAATAATTTTATTATAGAGGCCAAAACAGCTTGACTCTGTTTTGGTTGGGCACGAACTATTTCAACAACTCTATCAGAATCAAGTTTATGTTCGGCAGTATCAACATCTCTTATTTGAACTTGATTTGATTCTCTTCTCTCTGCAATTTCGCCAGCCATTCTAATAAGATCCAGCGCCCTTCTGGCATCGCCGTGCTCTTGTGCAGCAAGCGCAGAGCATTTTTCTATCACGCCAGGCCCTATTCCGCCCTTATTGAAAGCGAGCCCTGTTCTCGCTAAAAGAATGTCCTGTATTTGTGATGCGTTGTACGGTGGAAATATTATTTCTTCTTCAGAGAGTGAGGAACGTACACGCGGATCCATATTATCTGTGAATGAAATATCATTTGATATTCCTATAATTGATAATTTTGTGTTCTTAAGGTCTTGGTTTATTCTTGTGAGATTGTAAAGGATATCGTCCCCTATTTTTTTAACCAATGTATCAATTTCATCAAGAACTAGAATAACGTTTTGTTTTTTTGAATCTATCATTTCAAAAAATCTTTTATAAACAACATCTGTTGGAAGGCCTGTAGCAGGAACATCTTCACCCAGAGTTCTTATAAGCTCTGCAAACAGCCTGTATTCAGTATCAGAAACCTTCTTCATTTTACAATTAATATAAAGTGGACAAATATCATTAGAACTTCTTTTAAGTTCGCCTAAAATATTTTTAACAACAAGCGTCTTGCCTGTTCCCGTTTTCCCGTAAACAAAGACGTTTGATATTCTTCCTCCCCGAGTAGAGGGAGCAACAACACTAGCTAGCTGTTTTATTTGGTCATCTCTATGCGGAACTGTTTGTGGTGTATATCTAATACCAAGAACATCCCTGTCCCTGAATACTCCATTACCGCCTTCGCCAAAACCAGCAAACATTTCTCTTAAAGTTTTTTGTGCCATACCAATCTCTATATGAAATGAAGGTTTAAATTGGTTTTATGTAAAGATGTTTGGGCAGGGCACCTACTTTTCATATGGAATTATGTTATTAATAAAAATATAAAATAGATTTCATCTCAAATCG
This sequence comes from Nanobdellota archaeon, assembly GCA_018818465.1. Classification (GTDB taxonomy): domain Archaea; phylum Aenigmatarchaeota; class Aenigmatarchaeia; order QMZP01; family QMZP01; genus JAHIRU01. Next base: position 6,010 of record JAHIRU010000057.1, on the reverse strand, counting down.
CTATGAATGAGAGATGTATTTTGTTATTATATAATAAAAATGTTAAAAAAACAAGATTTCATATGGAATTGTATTATAACATTGTTATATAATATATATTTTATTTAATAAAAATAATATAATATAACTCCAATAGAAATTGGGGGGGTATGGGGTCTATGAAAATTTTAGTTTTTGGTGATGTGCATGGAAAGATTGATGTACTGTCAAATATTATAAAAAATATTAAAATAAAACCAGACCTTGTTATATGCCCTGGTGATTTTACAGACATGTTTGAAAGGATAGAGGGATTTTCACAATTAGATGTATCTAATATGGTTATACAAAAACTGGTATCCTTTAGATGTCCTGTTTTATGTGTGCCTGGCAATCATGATCCATATGATATTTTAAAACTTTTTGATAGATATAAAATAAACATCCATGGAAAGAAGAGAAATATTAATGGTTTGAATTTTATTGGGTGGGGAGGAGCTTTAACTCCTTTTCACACACTTTTTGAACCAAGCGATGAAGAAACAATTTCTAATTTAGAAAAACTTTCTAAAGGATTGAAAGATTTTGTTTTGATTGTTCATAATCCACCTAAAAACACAAAAGTTGATAAGGTCTTTTCTGGGGCACATGTTGGATCTGAAATTATAAGAAATTTCATAGAAAAAACAAAACCAATTCTCTGCATATCTGCACATATACATGAAGCGGGTGGTGTTGATAAAATTGGTAACACCACACTCTTTTATCCAGGACCTGTGTATGAAGGAAAATATGGTATAGTTAATATAGAAAACAAAAAGGTTTCGTGTGAAATAAAAAAGATTTAATTTATTCCAACACTTTTAACTGATTAATTATTTCATCTACAGATTCAAGTCTGCATAAAGTTAATGGAATATTTTCAACTTCTGCTATTCTCTTTGCTACATCATCAACAACATTTAATCCATGAAGAACAACTACTGCTGGATGTATGCTTGTTAATTTAATAGCAACCATAGGAGATCTTCCAGTAGAAACATCAGTGAATATAAGAGCTCTTTGGGTTGTTAAACCATATAATTTGATTAGCTCTGAAAAAGAGAGCTCTGTTATAGCTTTCAGAGAATCTATAATCGTGTAACCATACACCATTTTATCCATAGAAGTTGTTTTTGTAATATGGGTGGCGTTTATTTTATTACAAAAATTTTGTACACTTATGCCCTTGTTTAGTTCTTTTAAATCTATTATAGCGTTTGAAAGACCAGGAGAACTGGTATTTTTCATAAAACTCCTTATAGTCTGACCTCCTGTACTAGAATCTAAATTAATTAAAGCGTGAACATATTTTTTGATAACCTTTATGCCAGGCGACTTGCGCCTACCTGATTCATAATCAGAGACAACAGAAGACGTTATATTCAATTCTCTAGCCAGTTCTTTTTGTGAAATTTTGAATATGCTTCGCCATTTTTTAATCACATTTTCAGAATTCTCTGACAACACAATCTCTCCTACAATGTTTTTAGCGAGACTATTTTTGGCCAATGAAAGTTCGTCATTTACACTATCCATACACGATAATTGGCATACAACTTTTTAAACCTTTAACATTCAATGAAGCATAAATTCTCCCGTTTTAATTATAAACATGGTTAGAAACAAGGCAGCAAAAGGAGCAGCTTTTGAGCGTGAACTTCTACGGTTCCTTCACGCTAAGGGATTTTCGGTCATGCGTGCTCCTTCTAGTGGTGGTTATTTTTATCCTGTGGACATCGTTGCGATTAAACAGGGGAAAATCCTTGCGTTTGAATGCAAAAATTATAAGATTAAACCAAAACTTGAGCAAAAACAAATAGACTCGTTTAATGGCTGGTGCAAGCGTGCAAGTGCAATAGGTTTTTTGGCTTGGCGTACGCCAAAGAACGAATGGAAATTCCTAAGAATGGAAGACGCAAACAAAAACAAATACGCAGACGAACACTGGTTCGAAATGCCTATGCTAGAGAAGTGTTTTATGTTTTGATCTGTTTAAATTGTTTTGTTGTATAGTTCAAGCAGTGTTGATTATGACTATAAATTGTCCTCATTACAACAGTTGTGGTTTTGTAGAGAAACGTTTAGCAAGGGGTCTAATGAAAAGTAAAGTTAGAAACGTAAGTGATACAGAAGAAAAAACTGTAGCTAATCTGGATGTTATTTATGAAGATGGAAACAGTGTTTACCAATGTAAAATTATTGATAATGAATCAAAAAATGAAGATTCAAAAACCGAAAATTGTGGGTATCTGATTGAATTAAATTCTTTGAAATCAGCACAATATTTTTTCAACAGAATTCTTAAAATTGAATAATCATTTTAATTTTTTGGTGGCCTTTTCAATCCTATCCATAGCCTTTTCTATTTTATCATAAGCAGTAGCATAAGACATTCTAATAAATCCTTCACCATATTTGCCGAATTCTGTTCCAGGGACGCAGGCGACTTTTGCGTTTTCTAAAAGCCATTCAGCAAAATTGTATGATTTCTTTTTGAATGTCCTTATGTTTGGGAAGGCGTAGAATGCGCCATTTGGCTTGACACATTCGAACCCATTAATTTCATTAAGGCGCTGGACTATCATTTTTCTCCTTCTATCATACTCTTTTACCATTTTTTCCACCGGTTTTTGTGGGCCGTTTAACGCTTCTAAAGCAGCAAGCTGAGAAACAGTTCCTGCTGTCAATGATGTGAATAGGTGAAGCTTTTTTTGAGCGTCTATTATTTTTTTAGGTCCAGCCGCATAGCCTACACGGAAGCCAGGCATAGCGTATGTTTTCGAGAAGGATTGTAGAGTTACAACATAATCTTCCATGCCATTAAGGGAGCCTATGGAAATATGCTTTTCATCATCATAAACCATTTTTTCATAAGCTTCATCAGAAAGTATTGTTATCTTATTTTCAACAGCGAATTCTGCTATTTCTTCTAATGTTTTCTTTTTGAAAACAACACCAAGAGGGTTTGACGGCGTGTTAATTATTATGGATTTGGTCTTTTTTTGTATGTAAGCGTCTTTTAGGTTTTCAGTTGTTAGTTGAAAATTGTTTTTTTCTTCCAATCCCACAGAAAGCGGAACACCGCTTAAAATTTCAACCATTGGTATATATGCAAGAAACCCAGGATTAGGCACCATTACAGCATCTCCTGGATCCACAATAGACATAAGCGTTAGTAAAAGAGCTTCTGTTGAACCGTTTGTCACTATTATTTCATCTTCTGTCACGTCAACACCGTTATCTTTTTTTAGTTTTTTTGAAATGGCTTTTCTAAGATCTGTTCTGCCTGCTATAGGAGAATAGTGTGTTTCTTTATTGGTAAGCGCTTTTTTGGCTGCACGCAAAATATTTGGTGGTGATGTGAAATCAGGCTCACCAGGACCAAGAGATATTATTTTTTTATCCTCTGCAGCTATCTTCAGAAGTTTTCCGATTGTAAAAAAAGGAAGATCCTTTTCCCGTTCGGAGATAATGTTACGAATCATATATTATTATTTGTTTTATTGGTTAAACAATTTAACGCATAAAACCAAATAATTTTATATGAATAAACTAGATTATTTTTTCAATCCAAAATCAATAGCTGTTATAGGCGCATCTAGAAATCCTACAAAAATAGGCCATGTAGTTTTCCGCAACTTTCTAGAAGGCAATTTTTCAGGAAAACTTTTCCCAATTAATCCAAAAACCAGGGAACTTTTCAACACCAAATGCTATTCAAGCGTGTTGTCTGTGAAAGAAAAAATAGATCTTGCGATAATTACAGTTCCTGCCGCCCTTGTCGCAAAAGTTCTAACAGACTGTGGGAAGAAAAAAATACATGCAGTGATAATAATTACTGCTGGATTTAAAGAAATTGGTAATGTAAAAGAAGAGGAAAAGCTTAAGGAAATCCTGAAAAAATACAAAATGCGCTGCATAGGAGTTAATTGTCTTGGTGTTTATGATCCATATTCTAAAGTGGATACATTTTTTCTTCCACCATACAAACTTAGAAGACCTTTCGAAGGAAACATATCATTTATTTCACAATCAGGTGCGCTCGGTTCTGTTGTGATGGATTGGATGGCTACAAAGGGTTATAAAATATCCAAGTTTGTTTCGTATGGTAACGCAACCGATGTTGACGAATCAGACCTGATAGAATACCTTGGTAACGATGAAAAAACAAAGGTTATCTGTGCCTATTTTGAGGGTATTAATAAAGGTAGAAAATTTTTTGAGATATCAAAAAAAGTTTCAAAAAAGAAACCTATAATTGCTTTGAAAGGAGGCACAACAGAAGAGGGTACAAAAAGCGTTGCCTCACACACAGGATCTTTAGCTGGTTCAACTGATGTCATACATGCAGCTTTCAAACAAGCAGGAGTCGTATTGGCAAACGACTTGGAACAGATATTTGATTTTGCCCGTGTTCTGTCAACACAACCTTTACCAAAAGGCAACCGCGTGCAAATAATAACAGACGGTGGAGGTTTTGGTGTTCTAACAACAGACTGGGTTGTGAAAAATGGTTTGAAGTTAGCTAAAATGAAAAAAGAAAATCTAGACAAAATAAAAAAAGTTTCTCCTCCATATGTTGTTTTAAAAAACCCAATTGACTTGACAGGTGATACTGATACAGAAAGATACAGAGTAGCGATAGACGCAGCTATTATCGATCCAAATGTTGATATGATAGCCTTGATAGTTTTATTTCAGGTACCGCAACTAACAACAGATGTTGTTGATGTTATATCCGAAGCTGTCCGCAACTCTGATAAACCAATCATAATTATTTCTGCTGGTGGCGGTTACACCGAAGTTTTGAAAAAATCTTTAGAAGAAAACGATGTTCCATGTTTCTCTTATCCAGAAAGAGCTGTTGAATCAATGAGAGCTCTTTACGAATACAGTAAGAACAACAATAAAAGATAAAACGAACCTCAACTAATAATTATTATAGTATGATTATTCATAAAAATTTCATTGATGGAAAATGGGTAAAATCTAGTTCTGGAAAAACATTTGAAAGCATAAACCCTGCAACAGGAAAAACAATAGGATGCTTTCAATCAGGAAACGAAAGAGATGTTAACAACGCTGTTCTTGTTGCAGAAACAGCTTTCAAGAAGTGGAGTGATGTCCCTGCACCCAAACGCGGTGAGATATTATTTCATGCTGCTCATTTATTACGCAAGGAAAAAGAAAGACTTGCGCAGCTTGTTACAAAAGAAATGGGCAAAGTTGTATATGAAGCCAGAGGAGATGTGCAAGAAGCTATAGACATAACAGAATACATGGCTGGAGAAGGTCGCCGGCTTTTTGGTCATACAACAAAATCTGAGCTTAGAGACAAATTCGCAATGACAATAAAAAGACCTGTTGGAGTATGCGGTTTAATATCGCCTTGGAATTTTCCAATAGCAATACCTGCATGGAAAATCATGCCAGCATTGATATGCGGTAATACTGTTGTTTTCAAACCAGCTTCTGATGCACCACTATCAGCTATAGAATTTGTAAAAATTTTAATCAAAGCCGGAGTTCCGAAAGGTGTTTTAAATCTTATTACTGGTCCGGGTTCTACAGTAGGAATGCCTATTGTAAAACACAAAAAAATACCCTGCATATCTTTCACAGGAAGCAGAGAAACAGGCGAAACGATCTTAAAAGAAGCAGGAGTAAAGAAAATTGGACTCGAGCTTGGAGGAAAGAATGGAATTATAATAATGGATGATGCTGACCTAAATCTTGCAATAGACGGTGTCTTGTGGGGAGCTTTTGGTACAACAGGACAGAGATGTACTGCCACATCCCGTGCTATGGTGCATAGAAAAGTTAAAAGAAAGTTTGAAAGAAAACTTGTTGACAGAACAAAAAAATTAAGAGTTGATAATGGTTTAAAATCATCAACAGATGTCGGACCACTTATAAATCTAAGCGCAGTCGAAAAAACGCATATGTATGTTGATATAGGAAGATTTGAAGGAGCAAAACTTCTTTGTGG
>JAHIRU010000006.1 GCA_018818465.1 Nanobdellota archaeon | reverse complement strand
TGTTCTGTTTTGAAAATTTTATCTATTATAGGCGGTATATCGATTGAATTGTTGTATATTTTAGAAAACCATTTTCCAAATTTTACCCTCACCAAATCTATAAAATTATTCATTATCTCTTTATTGTGTGATGTATAGCTTGGTGTTATGTAAGATTTGTTTCTTTGTGAACACCAAGAATCAGAAGAGCCATCACAAAACAATGCGAAAAGTATGTTCCAATAATAAGGATCTTTTTTTATTGGAAATGATCTCTTAGTGAATAATGACCTGGATCTTTGACCATATTTTATTTCAATTACATTATTACAAAATTTAGACCATGGAATATAATTACTATGGTTTGTAATCAGATCGAATCCGATGTATAATGGAAATGCTACGTTTTCAAGTTTCCATGAATAAATGCGATTTTTTGATATGTTAAGTTTATTTGCCAGTTCGGGTACTGTTTGTTTTATATTTTCAAATGAAAAAAGTTTTCTTTGAATATTAGGTTCAAGCCTGACGTATAAATTGGTATCCTTTTTTGCAATGTTTATTAAATCTATTATTTTCAAATTAATACACTTCCTATATATATTTAGTACATAATTAATATATAAAGATGTTAGCACTATAATATGAATATGGAAAGTGAAGAATTAATTGGATATATTTATTCAAGTTCATTGAGAAGGGATGTTATAAAATTTCTTGAAAAAAACACAAGAGCGAGACCGACAGAGATTGCAAAATCAATAGGAAAATACCAATCCCACATCTCTAACGTGTTAATTGCTTTTGAGAAAGAAGGTTTAGTTAAATGTATTACACCGCAAAAAAGGACATGGAGAGTATATATATTAACTGAAATTGGAAAAAATGTTTCTAAAAAGATGTGAATAGGCTATACAATTAAGTACAAACTACCCAAGAAAGCGAAAGATGTCCAGGAGATCCTCAAGTCTGCCGGATTTAAGACGTTCTATGACTCCTCCGGCTCCATTGGCAGGCGCTACAGACGCATAGACGAGGTAGGAATTTCTGCGGGTTTGACAGTAGATTATGATAGTCTGAAAAAGAATGATGTCACTCTTAGAGATAGAGATTCTATGAAGCAGATAAGAGTGAAAATAAAGGATCTGCCTTTAGTTTTGAAAGAATTCATAAATGGAGCAAAATTGGAGAAGTTGGGTAAATTAATTAAATAATTATATAACATATAATTAACTGATCATTGAATCATTTTTTGCTTTTCAATCTCAGAATAGCTTCAGCCATATCATTTGTCTCTTCTAGCGCAGCACGAGCTTCTGCTTCGCTAACGCCAGCCTGTTCCATTATCATCTTTATGTCCTCTTCTGAGAACTTCTCACGACTGCGTTCAGATACATCTCCAGATATCTGGAATGTATCCTGACCCATCATGTTCACGCGAGCAACCTGAGGATTAGAAATAACAATCTCATTTTCAGGTGTTTTGATTATAACTTCTTCTGCGTCTATTTGCTCTGTCTGCATGCCCATCTTGCGGGCCATCTTCTCAAGCTGTTTAGGGTTTATACGCATATTATCACATTTGGTGCAAGGATTTATAATGTTTTCTAAAGCATACTTTTCGTTGTATATTATGTCAGTTAGATTTACTTTTATGCTTTCAGAACCAAGTATAATACGGTTTGGCACACAATATATTGTGGTTGGTGCTTTCTATGATCGAGTTTCAGTTACTAGATACAGACTATATACTTGTTGATGAAAAACCAATCATAAGGCTCTTTGGAAAGACCGCGTCTGGTGAAAGCGTCTGCGGATTCTATGAAGGGTTCAAGCCGTATTTCTATGCAAACGATATTGAAAAAACGAAAGAGCTTCTCAAAAACGAACCAAATGTTGTGAAAATAGAAGAGGTTGAAAAAACATCTGTCGATGGTTATCAACAGAGTAAAAAAGTTCTTAAGATAACTCTACAAAACCCAGCAAAAACAGTGGATCTTAGAGAAAAGCTACATTCTGCAGGCATCAGAACATTCGAGTCTGACATTCTCTTCAAGTATCGTTTTATGTGTGATATGGATATAGCTGGGCATGATTGGATAAGAGTAACTGAAGGCAACCCTGTTAGCACGGGTACTGTAAGCACAAAAAATACAATTAACATAAAAAAAATGAAAATAGACAAAAGAGAAGAAAACGCTCCTCTAAAATACATGGCTATTGATATAGAGTGCGTACCAACAAGATCAGGAACAATGCCAGAAGCTAAAAGAGACCCTGTTATCATGATTTCAGTGTCATTAAACGAACCGTATAAGGGTGAGAAGAATTTTGTTCTCGCCACAAGAAAAGGAAACGGCGCTACGTTCATAGATAATGAGAAAGAGATGCTGCAGGAACTGTTAAAAACTATAACAGAATACGATCCTGATGTTCTTACAGGCTATAACATAAACAGTTTTGATATACCATATCTTTTGGAAAGAATGACTTTCAATAAAATAAAGCCTGTTTTTGGAAGATGCAAGCAGAAATCAACCATGACAAGAAAGCTTATGAACAGGCATAGAAACTCAATAGTTGGCAGAGTTATTGTAGATAGTTTTGAGATAATCAAAAAAGATTTTTCTTTAATGAGGTACGGTCTTGATTTTGTAGCTCATTCTCTTTTAGGAGAAGAAAAGGGAGATGTTAAAAAAAGCGAAATAGAAAAGCTTTGGAGGGGATCTCAAGAAGAGTACGAAAGACTTGTATCTTATTCGCAAAAAGATGCTGTTTTAGCACTAGATCTTGTGCTAAAGCTGAATCTTATGGATAAATACATAGCTCTTTCTAGAGTATCAGGCGTTGTTCTGAATGATTCATTAGGCAGCGGAGAAACAACTAGAATAGAGAATTTTTTGTTAAGAGAGTTCAACAAGCAGAATTTCATATACTCATTCAAACCAAACCAGCGAGAAGTAGCTGAAAGGGATCGCAGGAAAAAAGTAGAACTTAAAGGTGGGTTTGTTATAGAACCTATTAAAAAATTACATTCATCTGTTCTTGTACTGGATTTCAAATCTATGTATCCATCAATAATAAGGTCATTCAATATATGCCCTACAACAATCCTTCCTGATAACGTTTCTTTTAATGATGAGTTGAGAACAGTGGGAGGAGCTAGATTTGCTCCACCTGAAATAAGAAAAGGCATTGCACCTAAGATTTTAGAAGAATTAATGAAGCGCAGAGGGCAGGTTAAGAGAAAAATGAAAAACGCTAGCGGTGAGAAGAAAAGAGTGCTCTTTGCAAATCAGTGGGCATTGAAAATAATGGCCAACGCTTTCTACGGACATATGGGATATCCAAGAGCGAAGATATACAATCTTGACATAGCCAATGCGATAACATCAACTGGTCGTGATACAATACAAAAAACAAAGAAAATAATCGAGGATAAATACAAACTCAAAGTTGTATATGGCGACACAGATTCTGTGATGATTAAAGCTAATACAGATGACATGGAAGAGATAAAGAAAATTGGCACAAAAATAGCAAAGGAAATAACAGAAGATCTGCCTGGTGTAATTGAATTAGAGTTTGAAAAAGTTTACAAACAATTTTTACCACTCACAAAAAAGAGATACATGTCCTGGAAATTTGAAGCAACTCCTGATGGTTGGAAAGATAATATAGAAACAAAAGGAATAGAAACTGTTAGAAGAGATTGGTGTCCGCTTGTTTCTGAAACCACTAGCACGATTATAGACATCATACTAAAGAAAAACGATATTAAAGGAGCTGTAAAACATTTCAGAGAAACAGCCAAAGAGCTGGCTGATGGTAATATAGATATACAGAAACTATTGGTAACCAAAACTCTGACCAGACATCCTGAAAAATATGCAGGTATGCAACCACATGCAGAACTTGTTAAAAAAATAAGGGCTAGAAATCCAGCAGAATCTCCCGGTGTGGGGGATCGTGTTGGTTATGTTATTGTTAAAGGTATAGGACTTCTATCAAAACGCGCAGAGGATCCAGATTATATTATAGAGAGGGGCCTTCAAGTAGATTCACAATATTACATAGAAAATCAACTTCTTCCACCACTAGAAAGAATATTCAGTGCTTTGGATATATCCAAATCAGAATTGATGGGTAAAGGAAAGCAGATGTCTCTTTTTGATGTGGCGAGGTTTAATGGAAACGGTAACACAACTTCACAGGAACAGCAAACCAAACCGCCAGAAGAACCAAAAGTTCGAATAGAAGTTGTGAACGGCTTCATATGCAAATCATGCAACAACTCATATGAAATAACACCTCTTTTAGGACGATGTTCATGTGGTGGTGATTTGTTATTATCATCTCCCCAAGGACCTGTATCAAAGGCTATTGTAATGTGAGTTAAATAAATAATCACTTATTCTACGATGTCCCTCTTTTATTTCTTCTTGTGATACGGTATAAGCAAGTCTTATGTATTCTTTTGGTTCAGTTTTTTCATATCCGTTTTTAATACCAAAATGTGTTCCTGAAAGAGTGGAAACAAATGCTTCGTGAAGAATCTTTTCTTGCATATCAGTTGAGTTTTTAAACTTTTTTCCCTTTCCACAAAGCTCTCCTACATCAAGAAACGCATAAAAAGCTCCCCCAGGTTCTGGGCAATATATATCATCTATTCCGTCAAACAATTTTACTGTTAAATCTCTTCTTCTTTCAAACTCTTTTACCATTTCATCAACACATGTTTGATCTCTTTCCATTGCAGCAATTCCAGCTTTTTGAACAAATCCTGGTACGCACGCAGATGTATTTGTTATCCACTCTGATATAGCATTAATATATTTTGGTGCACCAACACCATAACCAAAACGCCAACCAGGCATGGCATATGTTTTTGAATGGCAATCTAGCATAATTGTACGCTCCAACATGCCTGGAAACTGTAAGATTGATTCAAATTTACTGCCTGCAGGGTAAAGAATTCTACTATAAACTTCATCGCTCATGACCAAAGAATCGTATTCTTCTACTACTAAATACGCTATCTCTTCAAGGTCTTTTTTTCCTATAATTTCTCCTGTTGGGTTGTGAGGAGAATTTATTATCACCATTTTGGTTCTCTTATTAATTTTACCTTTAAGATCATCTA
>JAHIRU010000056.1 GCA_018818465.1 Nanobdellota archaeon | reverse complement strand
CGGAGTGTTATATAACACTCTACCCGTACTCTTTTTTTTAAAAGGAATTGCTTTTAAATCCAACATACAATTTATAACTGGATGAAAATAAAAGATCTTATTGTTCTTGCACTGGTAATTATTTTAATTATCGCGTCAAGCATGTCCTTCATTTATGCAGATATATTTTGGTTTACAGGCATGGGTTATATTGATGTTTATTTCACAATACTTTTAACAACTGTGGGTTTTGGATCGTTGTTAGCTGCAATATTTTTTGTTTTTGCAGCATTGAATATAAAGATTGCAAAGAGATTGGCTCTCAGCAAATCTGAAAGAAAAAAGGCAAAGGATTTGCCTTTCATGATAGCGGCATTTTTCCTGGCCATTATACTTGGATCAAGTTTCGCGAATTGGGAGACCTTGCTCAAATTCCTCAACCCCTCGAGTTTTGCAGCAGCAGACCCTATCTTCGGCATGAACATCGGTTTTTATGTCTTCAGTCTGCCTTTTTACCAGATGATATTTGGCTTTTTGTCAACAACTATTGGATTGACAATATTCCTGAGCTTTTTATTTTATTTGTTCCACTCTGACACCTTTAATAAAAAGGAAACAGGTTTGGAAGAAATGGAAATAGATGAGCAGCCATTAAATGAAATAAAAATATCTGCTGATTTTTCAAAAATAAAGAAGCTGGTAACACCTCACATGAGCATACTTTTTGCAGTAATGTTCTTTGTTGCAGCGTTTGGTTTCCATATAGCTCAGTACGGGCTTTTGTTCAATTCTGGTAATGTTTTTTACGGCGCAGGCTTTGCTGACCTTAACGTCAATTTACTGTTTTTGAACGTAGGATTCTACGTCTCAATAATCATAGGCATTGTATTCATCCTGAATTTGAAGATAAAGAGATGGAGACTTCCTCTGGAAGGCGTGGGCGCACTTGTTGCAATAATGTTCATAGGCACAATTGCAGCAGTCGCTGTTCAGGCATTATATGTAGGACCTAACGAATACAACATACAAAAACCTTACATAGAGATGAATATCGAAAGCACCACTGCAGCCTACGGCCTTGATACAATAGAAAACAGGATATTCCCTGTTTCTTATGATCTCACTATTAATGACATAAATCAAAACAAAGAGACCATCGATAACATAAGATTGTGGGACTGGAGACCCCTTAAGGACACCTACACCCAGCTTCAGCTTTTCAGGACATATTATGATTTTAGCGACATTGATATTGACAGGTACATGCTTAATGGAGACTACAAGCAGGTTATGCTCTCTCCAAGGGAAATGGATATAAACGACCTTTCTTCAACAGCAAAAACGTGGGTGAATGAGCACCTGGTTTACACGCATGGCTATGGCATTGTCATGAATCCTGTCGACAAGGTTTCAGAAGAAGGGCTTCCTGAATTTTACATAAAGGACATACCGCCGAAATCAGATTATGATGTTTTGAACATAGACAGGCCTGAAATATATTACGGCCAGAGCACATCTCAATATATTATAACAAAAACAACAACAAGAGAATTTGACTATCCTAGCGGTGACCAGAACATTTATACAGAATATGAAGGAACAGGCGGCATTCCAATAGCAGACTTCCTCAAAAAATTTGTATATTCAATAAGATTTGGTTCAGTTGAATTGCTGTTCTCAGGCTCAGTCACTCCAGACAGCAAGATACTTCTAAACAGGAACATTGATGAAAGAACAAGAATCATAGCGCCATTCCTGAAATATGATTATGATCCTTACATAGTGCTTTCTGAAGGCAGGCTCTACTGGATACTGGATGCTTACACAACTACAGACATGTATCCGTACTCAGAGCCTGTGTATTTAGAGCGTTTCGGTTTGCTGAATTACATGCGCAATTCTGTCAAGGTTGTCATAGACGCATACAACGGCGACGTGACATATTATGTTGTTGACAGCAGTGAACCGATTATAAAAACATACATGAAGATATTCCCTGACCTGTTCAAGGATTTCTCTGAAATGCCAGAAGGAATAAAGGATCATGTCAGATACCCAGAGAATATATTCAGCATCCAAGCAGCTGTATATTCAACGTATCATATGGAAGATGCGCAGGTCTTCTACAACAAAGAAGATGTCTGGGTCACGCCCAATGAGATCTACAGAGGCAGTACGCGGGCAATGACTCCCTACTATGTAACAATCAAGCTGCCGGGCGCCTTAGACGAGGATTTCATGCTCATGATACCTTTCAAGCCTAGGGGCGAAGACAAACAAAACATGATTGGATGGATGTCTGCCAACAGTGATCCAGATGATTATGGAAAGATAATAGTTTACCAATTCTCCAAGCAGGAGCTGGTTTACGGCCCGATGCAGATAGAATCAAGAATAGACCAGGACACTGAGATTTCACAACTGATAACGTTGTGGAGCCAGAGCGGTTCAAGCGTCATAAGAGGCAACACTCTTGTGATCCCAATAGAGAACTCTATACTGTACATAGAGCCGCTTTATCTTCAGGCAACACAGGAGGGCAGCCTTCCTGAACTGAAGAGGGTAATAGTTGCCTACAAGAATTCTGTTGTAATGGAAGAGACATTAGGAGAAGCCATTGCAAAGATCTTCGGCACTGAAACAATTAAACCACCGACACCAACAATCCCAAGCGGAGACGGAACAGCAGAAGAGACCCTAGAACAAATATCCCAGCTCTACGAAAAGGCGCAGGAAGCTCTCATGACAGGCGATTTATCCACATACGCAGATTACATAGAGCAGATTGGTGCATTATTGAAATAGAAATCTTATTAAAGATTCAAGACAATCTATACTAATGAAACATCTTGATATTAAACCTGCATTCTTAATGAAAATGGATTTTCTCATGAACATTGAAAAGCACATATCAATGGAGTCAATAGTTGGAATAAAGCAAAGATGGGAAAGCAATGTTAATAGTTTTAATGGAATACTCAATAACAATTTAATGCCAATGAATCATGAAGCGAAAGAGCACACAGAAGAAATGGCAAATAGTATGGATTTAACAGGAATGCTAGAAAAAAGACACCTGGATAAATCTACTCTTTCTTTAAGAAATGCTTTATTGTAATTTGTAAAAACCACACACAAGGGAAAGCTCGACAAAAGGCTTATAAAATTTAACTTCTAATGAAATGCTATGCCAGAACCAGATATTGATGGATATGAATGGGAAAAGAATTTGAATCCACGAAAAAAATTTAAAGGTAATAGTTTTCAGAACCCTCCCTATACCAATGATGAAATACAAAAATATTTTGCTGATGAATTTGGAATTTCTCCTGATGATATCTTAGTAAAAGATGCAACTGTTGTGCCTGGACTCAAGGCTATTTACAGGAAATTGTAGTTGTTTTTAAATCCCTCTTCTAAATCTCATTATGAACCATCGATTTGGTGGTTCGGAAAGGAGTTTGAATAAAATGGCAGATTATTATAAAGATGGTTTTTTAGAAGCTGTAATGTTTGCTTTTTATAAAAATGGTAAAATATTGATCGAGCATCGCCCTTCAAAAAATAACGATGAAAAGGAAGCTTTTATTCCAAACGGCAGAATAGACAGATCTGATCTAAATAAAAATGACGATTATCGTATTGTTGCTCTAAAGCGTGAAATAAATGAGGAGTTCAACAATAACGTGAAACCCCTAAAATTTAAATATGTTATGACATTTATAGTAGAAAAATTAAAAATAAGGTTCTATGTTTATCTCGTTGCGGAATGGTCAGGTGAGATGCCTAAATTCACTATTGAAAACAGTAAGAAATTTGCTGATTTAGAGTGGATTAAACTAAAGGATTATAAAAAACATCTCACGTTACCAAGCGCTGTTTCTGTATGTGAAAATATCATTGAGAAAATGGGTTGAGACATCTTTTTTAAATCACTCTTCTAAATGTGAAACAATGAGAAGATCAGTAAGAGTGATGATAATTAACGAAGGAAAGATACTGCTTATTCACAGATTCAAGAATGATAAGGAATATTATGTATTGCCTGGTGGCGGTATAGAAGAAGATGAGACACCAGAAACTGCTATTATAAGAGAAACTAAAGAAGAAACAAATCTTGATGTTTCAGTTAAAAGCGAACCAGAATTTGAAATAAGGGATGACTTCGGTCTTCATTATTATTTTTTGGCAAAAAGCTTCAATGGTAAACTAGAGTTAGGAAATCCTGAGAAGGATAGGCATTCACCAGAAAACTCGTATTCGCCTGAATGGATAGATGTAAAGAAAATTGCTTCTCTCAATATTCTGCCTTCTGAATTGAAGGAGAAGTTGTTGGGAAGGGTGTAATATAATCTTTTATTCTCAATTATCAAATTTTAGGTATGTTATTAACGAAGTCCAGGTACATGATAGGACTTCAGTGTCCTAAGTGTTTGTGGATAATGTTTAATGAACCTAAGAACATGCCTGAACCTAATGAGAACGCTCTTCACAGATTCGAAGAAGGCAATATAATAGGAGAACTCGCGAAGAAATGTTTTCCAAAAGGCGTGGACATACCGGTTGATGATTTCAAGAAAAACATGGATAAAACAAAAAAATTAGTAGAACAGAGAAAAATCATGTTTGAAGGCGGTTTTCTTTATGGAGAAGTTTTTTCCAGAGCAGATGTTCTTGTTCCTGTGGGAAAAGATAAATGGGATATTATTGAAGTCAAGAGCGGAGCAAGAGTGAAGAACGAAAACATAGAAGATGTTTCCTTTCAGAAATACTGCTACGAGAAATGCGGTCTTAAAATAAGAAAATGTTTCCTGATGCACGTGAACACTCGTTATGTAAAGAAGGGAAAAATAAATCCTAAAAAGCTAATGATAAAGGAAGACATAACAGGAAAAGTTAATCTAAATCTAGGCGTTGAAGAACGAGTAAATGACATGCTAAAGTTAATCAAACTAAAGAAAAAACCAGACATGACAATAGGAAGATTCTGCAAGAATCCTTATGTTTGCACAGTGAAGGGTGAATGCTGGTCATTCCTTCCAAAGAATCATGTGTTCAATCTTCACAGAGGAGGCGAAAAGTCTGAAGAGCTGTTTGGCATGGGAGTTCAGGCGATAAAGGACATACCAGATCATTTCAAATTGAACGAAAAGCAAAGCATACAGAAAAAATGCGAACTCGGAGGAACCCATCATATAGACAAAGACAAGATCAAAAAATTCCTCAACAGTCTTGAATACCCGCTTTACTATATGGATTTTGAAACAATTAACCCGGCGATACCGCTTTACGACGGCATGAAGCCTTATCAGAGAATACCGTTTCAGTTCTCAGTGCATATAGTTGACAAACCTGGAGGCAAACCCAAGCATATTTCATTTTTACACGACAGTAAGCAAGACCCAAGACCCAATTTTACCAAAGAACTGATGGATGCTCTAGGAGAGAAGGGCAGTGTCATAGTCTACTACGAAGCATTTGAGAAGGGAGTTCTCAGCGAGCTTGCAAAAGCTCTGCCAAAGCATAGATCAAGCATAGAGTCAGCTCTGAAAAGAATCGAAGATCTCATTAAACCATTTAATGCATTCCATTGTTATCACCCAGACCAGCAGGGCAGCGCATCAATCAAGAATGTCCTCCCAGCAATGACAGGCAAGGGCTATTCAGATATGGGCATAGGAGACGGAGCCACAGCAAGCATCTTATTTACAAAGGTAAACTATGGCAAGGTTACTGAATTAGAAAAGAAAAAGGTAAGAGCAGATCTAGAGAAGTATTGTTGCCTAGATACAGAAGGAATGATTTGGATAATTAACAAACTGAGGGAGATGGTTGAATAATCGTTCGCCTCCTAATTGTCCTCATCAGGGACTGGGGTTTCTGTTATATGCTGAAATTCCGCTTTTAAGTTCCAGAATTCTAAATAATAAATAATAAAAAGAAAATTTATTATATTATCTGTAATTATTATTGTTCTGATAGCGATATTTTCATATTTCTTTGCTTATCCGTTTATTATAAAAACTATGGAGAAAAACCATAATGCACAGCTAGATTATTCTTGCAATACTGATAACGATTGTGTGATTAAAACAGCCGGCTGTGGCATATGTCATAGTAGTTATAGGGCATGCATGAATAATGATTCTATGGAAGGTGTATGTTACGAAACTGAAAACCCCACTAGTGGTTGTCTGGCTATGACAATTAATCCAACATCGTGTAGATGTGTAAACAGTGAATGTGAAGGAATTCTTTATTGTTCTAATGGACAATGTTTTGATATGGGCGGCAGGCCTATATAATCAAATTCTAATCATCCATTCCTCTTCCTTGACTAAGGGCTCTATTGAGGTTG
>JAHIRU010000055.1 GCA_018818465.1 Nanobdellota archaeon | reverse complement strand
CTGAATACCTCCGGTTGCGTTAGGCTTCTTCTAATGCCATGCCAACCTAGTATAGGATTGGATTCATTGGGCTCTTCTTCACCGCCGTGCAGTTCACGGAATTCGTCTGTATATGCATCAAGGCTTCTGTACCAGACTGGTTTTGGATGCATTACACGAGCTATTGAACCAACTTCTCTCACAATTGTTTCAATAAGTTCTTCTGGGTTTGTTCTGGCAAGATAAACAGGATGCTTTCCTGATTCTGTTAGTATATTTTCAGCAGTCAAAAGACCTATGCCATCAGTATGGATTGCTTTTTCAGCAGCATAAGATGTTGAAACATTGGCTCTTATCTTGGTTCCTGTTATGCTGCTTGATAGCATGTCTTCATTTATGTTGAAGTTTTCATAAGTTTCGGCCAAGTCTTGAGCATCTGACTTTTCATCAGCTTGATAAATTTTTCCATGCACAGCATCAAGGGTTATGAGATCGCCGTCTTTCAATAATTCTGTTGCTCTTTCTGTTCCAACAATGCACGGAATGCCTAATTCACGGCTAACTGTAGCCGCGTGGCTTGTTCTTCCTCCCTCATCAGTTATTATTGCAGCAGCTCTTTTCATTGCTGGAATCATTGCAGGTGATGTCATTGTAGCAACAAGAATATCCCCTCTTTCTATTTTGTTAAGATCATTCATGCCAGCTACAATTCTAACACGTCCTTCAACAACACCAGGAGAAGCAGCTATACCTTCAAGTATAATCTTTTCATCGCCAGTTATTTCTTTTTCCTGCTTAGCTTCCATTCTGAGTGTTGTTATTGGTCGCGCCTGGACAAAATAAAGCCTGTTCTTTTCTATGCACCATTCAATATCCTGTGGCTGGCCATTGTAATGAGTTTCAACCTTTCTCGAAAGCTCCCATATTTTTTTTATCTCATTGTCATTAAGGCTTTCTCTCATTACATCCTCTTTGGGAACGTTGAATTGTACGGTATTGCCTGTCATGCCGTTCCGAGTGCGCAAGAAGACTTTCTTACCTGCACGTTTATTAACAATCTGCCCTGTTTCCTTTTCAATTATGTATTCGTCTGGTGTAACTATGCCAGACACAACAACTTCACCAAGTCCCCAAGCAGACTCTATAACAATCTTGGAATCATCGTTGGTTGTTGGATCAGCAGTGAAAACAACTCCAGCCTTATCAGAATTAATCATTTTCTGAACAACCACGCCCATAGAAGGAATTTTATCAAAACCTTTATTTTTCCTGTAAAATATTACACGGCTAGTAAAAAGAGATGCCCAGCATCTCTTAATTGCCTGCATCAAATTCTCCACACCAGAAACATTGAGTATGGTATTCATCTGGCCTGCAAAACTTGCGCTGGACAGATCTTCTGCTGTTGCAGATGATCGCACAGCAACAAATTCATTGCCACGGCCTGTTTTAACAAGATCAAATGCTACGCCACCAAGATTTTTTAAGTCTCTGCCAACAGAAATGTTCTCATATTCATCCTTTACAGCGTTCTTGACAAAATCAGGAACTTCTGCATTGAGCATCATTTCCTGTATCTCTAAAGAAACCTCATTCAATCTTTCATTATCATCAACATCCAAACCAGAAAGCAGTTGTTGTATCTTGTCATTAAGCTTGTTGGCTCGAACAAAAACTTCATAGGCATCAGTTGTAACAGCAAACCCCTTCGGCACAGGAAAACCAGCTTTGACAAGTTCACCCAGATTGGCTCCTTTACCACCAACCTTTCTATTAGTTTTATCAATCTCTTCAAGTCTTATGGTGTAAGAATTATCAGCCATCAACAATTACCTATCCTATTAGCTAACTATATAATGATGACTATGTATATTCCACATAAGTCATCAAACTGTTACTAATTGTATTTAAGATTTATTTATTAAAAGGTTCTAGTTATCCCTTTTAGATGATAGGGGGATGAAAAAAGCATCAATTATGATGCTCCATGCTTAGATCGTTAATAATTAAAAAAACCGGCGCCGGCAGGATTTGAACCTGCGACTACAAGCCAATGAGGCTCCAGTTCTACCAACTGAACTACGGCGCCTGAGCAGGCTCTATCGCATTTCTTTCATGACTGTATCTGTCTGAAAATTTACCTTTGCACGCAATCTGGAATTTTGTTCCTATGGACGAATACAGCTGCCAGAAAATCTCCCTCTCTTCTCCATTGTCTAATATCTTCACGCCATGCGTGCGCCCATTGCCAATTTCCCCCTTCGGTATTATTCCTATAACTTCAGCAATAAGCTTGCCATCCCTAAAAATACAGTCGCCTATTTTAAGATTCTTGAACTCTTTTTCTGTTATCATCACAAATCTCCTAAACGGAATTATAAAAATAAGTCTACAGATTCTCATACATTCTATATCAAAACCGTCGCAACACTCTTGTCTTGCGTGATGTAAAGTTATGAATTTGTAGCATGAATTGACAATATAATGTTCTTATAAGTAATTTATTTTAAATATTCATATGCCTCACGAAGAAAGATCTTCAGATAAACCCGAACTGAAGAAAGATGCCACGCAGGAAGAGTTAAAGAAAGAGACAGAAAAATGGCTCAAGCGCTTGGAAGAAGCAACAAAGGAAATAAAACCCACAGGCAAACTGGATGAAAAAATATTGAATGACCTTTTGAAGAACATGAGAGCCTATATAAGCGATTGCTATCATTTCATGGAAAAGAGCGAATGGGTCCGTGCATTCGAGGCTGTTATTTACGCGTGGGGCATATATGAGTCTTGCTTGCATTTGAAGCTGATTGAGAAAAAAACGTAATGCCCTCGTAGTGCTAAAAACTCTTGCTTTTATCTATCTAAAACAAAACCTAAAATAGTTTAAACTATGGAGGGTTTTATTATGAAAACTAAATTAATTGTTCTCCTTTTGGTTTCTACATTCGTTGTTAGTATTATAGCAGGACCTGTTGTTCTTGCTGGTAAAGGCGGTTCTAAGGGTCCAAGTCAATGCAAAGACGGTATAGACAATGATAATGACGGTTTCATTGATTATCCAAATGATCTTGGATGTGATAACAAAAACGACAATGACGAATGGAATCCAACTATAATATACTGTGGAGATGGAACATGTAATGGCGACGAGACTTGTGAAACATGTTCAATTGATTGTGGAGAATGTCCAATACCAAATTCTTGCAGCGATACTGATGGAGGAATAACAACATATACAATAGGAACAGTTTCAGGATACTACAATGAAGAACCATATGAATACACGGATTTCTGTTCAGATGAGATGACATTAAGAGAATACTATTGTGTTAATGGACAATGGAATAGTATGTATTATACATGTCAAGGATACAATGAAAGTGGTGTAACTTGCATGGATGGTGCATGCATATAAGGTCCTTGTGGCCTTATTTTAATTTATTTATTATTCCAGAAAGAGACAACCTACTCTCCTTTCTTTTTGCCATGTCCTTTAGAAGGTATTTTTTTTGTTTTATTTCCTTCTCACCAATTATGATGGCATAAGGTATTTTCTGAGAGTCAGCATACTCCAGGTTTTTCTTGAACTTCTTTCCAGTCAAATCAGTGTCTGCAGATATTCCTGCAGAACGAAGTTCTTGGGTTAAGCGGAACGCTTCCTTTTTCGCTTTATCGTTGATAGGCACAATAAAAACTTTTGGTCCTGGCTGAAGGTCTTTCGGGAACATCTTCTTGGTTTCAAGTATTTCCAATATTCTTTCAACACCAATTCCTACTCCTGTTGCAGGTGTTGGCTGGCCGCCGTATTTTTCTATAAGGTTGTCGTATCTTCCACCAGAAGCAACACTTCCTAAACTTTCTTGCCCTTTTATCAAAGTCTCGAAAATGAATCCAGTGTAGTAATCCAATCCGCGCGCTATACTAAAATCAATTTTTACATATTTTTTGTATTTTGCTGGCAGCGCAGCGACAACGTCTTCTACATCAAGGCTGGACATGTTTAGATATTTTCTTGCTTGTTCAGGTTTCATCCTAACAAAACTAAAAATCTCTTTGATCTGTCTGTCGTTAAGAAATTCAGAAAGCTCTATCTTAACTTGTTTTTCTCCTTGCTTGTCCAGCTTGTCTAAAATTCTGAATATATCTATAGAATTATTTATTCCAATCTTCTTTGCTAGAGCGTCAAGAATTTTACGACTGTTAATGCGCAGAGTGAATTGTTTCAGTCCTGTAGCAAGCATGTAGTCTACAACAACCATCAATATTTCTGCATCAGCTTCTGGTCCTTCAGCGCCTATAATTTCGACGCCTGCTTGATAGAATTCTCTATAACGACCTTTGGCAACATCTTCGTATCGCCACATCCTTACAAAATTATAACACCATTTCACAGGAAGCTTAATGCTTCTATCAGTTGCAATAACCCTTGCTATAGGAGTAGTTGGGTCAAAACGTAATCCAAGGTTTCTTCCAGCTTTGTCCTTGAAACGATAGATATCCTTTACAGCATCTTCACCGAGGCTGTCTTTGCATGTCAATAGTTCAAGTGTCTCGAAAGCGGGCGTCTCTATTTCACCGTAACCATATCTCTCAAACACAGGCCTGCCTACATCAAATAGCCATCTTCTCTTCACCATATCTTCGGGAAGAAAATCCCGAGTACCTTTAGGGCGCTTAAACGACATATTACTCTCCTTTATTATTTACACTTTCTTCTATTTGAATTGTTTTTAATGCAATATTTATTGCTTCTTCAGGTG